>NZ_JASHAT010000012.1:0-57359 GCF_047464965.1 Streptococcus mitis | reverse complement strand
CATATGAATCTTTCTAATGAGTTGTTTCGTCGCTTTTCATTATAGGTCATATGGGACTTTTTTTCTACACAAAAATAGGCTCCATAATATTTATAGGAGATTTACCCACTACAAATATTATAGAGCCTTATGACCTTCTCTTTTTGTGATATGGACTATAGTGAGAGTTCTGTTGAAAAGAAGAAAAAAGTGAACAAAACGATGTTTCAGATTTGTTCACTTTTATTCTATAAACTTACAATAGTGCCTCAAATTCAGCGACGGTCATGCCCAACTGCTGGCTGGCAACCTCGGAAGTCAGGAGACCTTGACGAACCATGTCTAAGAAGGCAAAAAGTTTCCCTTCTTCCCTTCCTTCAACTTTCCCACGCTCTAAACCTTTTTCTTCAGCTTGTTCCAAGGCATAGTCCTGTGCTAACAAGGCTTGTTCTTCGCGTCTACGCTGTTCACTAAACATTTTCCTGTCCTCCTCGGACCAGCTCTTGTAGTCTAGCAGTTGGTCTGCCTGGCTAATGGCTCGCTCGGGTTGTTGGGTAAAGGGTTTATTCCCAAAAAACTCCAACCAGGGTTTGCGAACCTCGTCTTTGCTGGTTTCTCTGTATTTTTTTAATTCCAAGAATGCCATCTTGACTAGATGGTTTTCTTGTCCATTGTTTGTAATTGTTAAAGCCTCACCTGTCGTGTCCTCGCGCATACTAAAGCTATGAAAAGCCAAATCATCTTGGAAATAATTGCTATTCACGATTGCAATGGCATAAACGGGGGCGATGTGTTTGTAACTTTGATGTGTATCACCTTCTCGTTGACGAATTTTTTCGAGATTTTGATTGACCTGACTGCATAAGTAAGCCCACAAACGATTAATGAAAAAATTCTGATGATGCACTTGGATTTCGATAATAACCTGCGTGCCATTGTCTAACTCTGCCAAAACATCTATACTGGTATAGAAATCCTGCGCTGAGTACGGCAGGGAAGGCAAGACGTGAATGTTACTTCCCTCCAAAATCGTCACATTTTTTGCTGGTAAATCCAGCATATCGCGAATAAATTGACAAGTGATTTCTGGATTGCTAAAGATTTTCTTAGCAACCAAATCATTGGTTGGGCTGATACCCGGATGACGTACAGTCATATTGCTTCTCCTTTCATTATAGCACATTTTTAAATCTAGGTTTACTAGATTCTCTGGCTCTATCTATTTATTCGGAAAAAGGATGAAAAATACTCGGTCTGGCTCTTCCCAATGGTATTTTTTGGTGCTTTCCTTTATAATGGGTGTATGGATAAGAAAAAATTATTATTGATTGATGGGTCTTCTGTTGCTTTTCGAGCATTTTTTGCGCTCTATCAGCAGTTGGACCGTTTTAAGAATGCGGCTGGCTTGCATACCAATGCGATTTATGGTTTCCAGTTGATGTTGAGCCATTTGTTGGAGCGGGTTGAGCCGAGTCATATTTTGGTGGCTTTTGATGCGGGAAAGACGACCTTCCGTACAGAGATGTATGCGGACTATAAGGGGGGTCGGGCTAAGACTCCTGATGAGTTTCGTGAGCAATTTCCCTTCATTCGTGAGTTGCTGGATCATATGGGGATTCGTCACTATGAGTTGGCTCAGTATGAGGCGGATGACATCATTGGGACGCTGGATAAACTAGCTGAGCAGGATGGTTTTGATATTACCATTGTTAGTGGGGACAAGGATTTGATTCAGCTGACGGATGAGCATACGGTGGTTGAACTTTCCAAGAAAGGTGTGGCTGAGTTTGAGGCCTTTACGCCAGAATATCTCATGGAAAAGATGGGCATTACACCGACTCAGTTTATCGATCTCAAGGCGCTCATGGGTGATAAGTCGGATAATATCCCTGGAGTAACCAAAATTGGTGAAAAGACTGGTATCAAGCTCTTGCTGGAGCATGGTTCGCTTGAGGGGATTTATGAAAATATCGATGGGATGAAGGCTTCTAAGATGAAGGAAAATCTCATTAATGATAAGGAGCAGGCTTTTTTGTCAAAAACACTAGCGACCATTGATACCAAGGCACCGATTGAGATTGGTTTGAAGGATTTAGTCTATAGCGGTCCAGATGTGGAAAATCTTGGAAAATTCTACGATGAGATGGGCTTCAAACAGCTCAAGCAGGCTTTAAATGCATCTTCGACTGATGTGGCTGAGAGTTTGGACTTTACTATCGTTGACCAAGTTAGTCAAGATATGCTGAATGAAGAGTCTATCTTCCATTTTGAGCTTTTTGGTGAGAATTACCATACGGATGATTTGATTGGTTTTGCCTGGTCTTGTGGGGATAAGCTTTATGCTACAGACAAGCTTGAACTTTTGCAAGAGCCGATTTTCAAGGATTTTCTAGAAAAAACACCTCTGAGAGTGTATGACTTTAAGAAGGCTAAGGTTCTTTTAAATCGTTATGATGTGAATATGCAGGCGCCTGCTTTTGACAGTCGTTTGGCCAAATACCTCCTTTCGACTGTGGAGGACAATGAAATTGCGACCATCGCTAGTCTTTATGGCCAGACTTACTTGGTTGATGATGAGACTTTCTATGGTAAGGGTGTCAAGAAGGCCATTCCTGAACGCGAGAAATTCTTGGAACATTTGGCGCGTAAGCTTGTCGTTTTGGTAGAGACTGAGCCTGTTTTACTTGAAAAACTTAGCGAAAATGGGCAATTAGAGCTTCTTTATGATATAGAGCAACCTCTGGCCTTTGTCCTTGCCAAGATGGAAATTGCTGGGATTACGGTCAAGAAAGAGACCTTGCTTGAGATGCAGGCTGAAAATGAGCTTGTCATTGAAAAACTCACTCAAGAGATTTATGAACTGGCTGGTGAGGAGTTTAATATCAACTCGCCTAAGCAGTTGGGCGTGCTTCTTTTTGAAAAGTTGGGTCTTCCCCTAGAATACACTAAGAAAACTAAAACGGGTTACTCAACAGCGGTGGATGTGTTGGAACGTTTGGCTCCTATTGCTCCGATTGTTAAGAAAATTCTAGACTACCGTCAGATTGCCAAGATTCAATCGACTTATGTAATTGGCTTGCAGGACTGGATTTTGGCTGATGGCAAGATTCATACTCGCTATGTTCAGGATTTGACCCAGACAGGGCGTCTGTCTAGTGTGGATCCAAACTTGCAAAATATTCCTGTGCGTTTGGAGCAGGGTCGTCTCATTCGTAAGGCTTTTGCTCCAGAGTGGGAGAATAGTGTACTGCTTAGTTCGGACTATTCACAGATTGAATTGCGTGTTTTGGCGCATATTTCTAAGGATGAGCACTTGATTAAGGCCTTCCAAGAGGGGGCAGATATCCATACTTCGACAGCCATGAGGGTCTTTGGCATTGAGCGTCCTGAGGATGTGACTGCAAACGACCGTCGCAATGCCAAGGCCGTTAACTTTGGAGTGGTTTACGGGATTTCAGACTTTGGTTTGTCTAATAATCTGGGCATTAGCCGTAAGGAAGCCAAAGCCTATATTGATACCTACTTTGAACGCTTCCCAGGTATTAAAAATTACATGGATGAGGTGGTGCGTGAGGCGCGTGATAAGGGCTATGTAGAGACACTTTTCAAGCGTCGTCGTGAGTTGCCAGATATCAATTCGCGCAACTTCAATATTCGTGGTTTTGCAGAGCGGACTGCTATCAACTCTCCTATTCAGGGATCGGCGGCAGATATTCTCAAGATTGCCATGATTCAGCTGGATAAAGCCTTGGTTGCAGGTGGTTATCAGACTAAGATGCTGTTACAAGTGCACGATGAAATCGTACTTGAAGTTCCTAAATCTGAATTGGCAGAGATGAAAAAATTGGTCAAACAAACTATGGAAGAAGCCATTCAACTCAGTGTTCCCCTTATCGCAGATGAGAATGAAGGGGCAACCTGGTACGAGGCTAAATAAAAAGGGGGCTAGTCCTCCTTTTTTGTAGTAGAATTATGCAAGCCTTTTCAAAATATGCTATACTGATGAAAAAGGAGGATTTCTATGAGTCAAGAATTTATCAATCCAAGTGATGGCGTGATTCGTCAGTATCTCGCAACGAGTAAAACCCTTGCTGTGGTGGGCTTGTCTGACCGTGAGGAAACAACGAGCAATCGAGTGACCAAGGAAATGCAGGCTCGGGGTTATAAAATCATTCCAGTCAATCCCAAGGTGGCAGGTGGCGAAATCTTGGGTGAAAAGGCTTATGCTAGTCTAGCTGAGATTCCTTTTCCTGTAGATATTGTCAATGTTTACCGTCGCAGCGAGTTTCTGCCTGATGTGGCGCGTGATTTTCTCAAAGCTGATGCCAAGATTTTTTGGGCACAGCTAGGACTTGAAAGTCTAGAAGCGGAAGAAATCTTGCGTGCTGGTGGATGTGATGATATCGTGATGAATCGTTGCATCAAGAGAGAACATACACGCTTGATTGAGGAAGCATAAGAAAAAGGTAGCTGATGGGCTACCTTTTGTGTTATACTCAATGAAAATCAAAGAGCAAACTAGGAAACTAGCCGCAGGTTGCTCAAAAAACTGTTTTGAGGTTGCAGATAGAACTGACGAAGTCAGCTCAAAACACTGTTTTGAGGTTGTAGATAAGACTGACGAAGTCAGTCACATACCTACGGCAAGGCGACGTTGACGTGGTTTGGAGAGATTTTCGAAGAGTTTAGAAAATACCGATAAGGGTCTGCATACCAAGACTAGTGAGGATGATGGCAATCCAGCAGATGGCTCCGAGAAGAATGGATTTTCCACTGGATTTGACCATAGCGACCAGATTGGTTTTGAGACCGATAGCACTCATGGCCATGACAATAAGGAATTTAGAGAGTTGTTTGAGAGGGGTAAAGAAACTACTGGACACACCTAGAGAGGTGAGTAGTGTAGTGAGGAGAGAGGCAAGGATAAAGTAAAGGATAAAAAGTGGGAAGACTTTTTTCAGTTGTAGGCTTTGCTTGTTTTCTTGTTGGCGACTTTGCCAGTAGGATAGAAAGAGCGTGATAGGGATAATGGCCAAAGTACGTGTGAGTTTAACAATGGTTGCAGACTCGAGGGTATTGGTCTGGTAGAGACTATCCCAGGCGCTAGCTGTGGCGGTTACAGAGGAAGTATCATTGACTGCAGTTCCTGCAAAGAGGGCGAAGCCGTCATTGGATAGATGAAGCCAGGTGCCGAGGGTTGGAAAGATGAGCGCAGCCAAGACATTGAAGAAAAAGATAACGGAGATGGCTTGGGCTACTTCCTTTTCCTTAGCATGGATAACGGGCGCTGTTGCCGCAATGGCAGAGCCCCCACAGATAGAAGAACCTACTCCAATCAAGGTAGCCAGTTTTGTGTCCAGTGCAAAGAAGCGCTGGAAAAGATAGGCAACAATCAAGGCTATTGAAATGGTGGACAGGATGACAGGGAGTGAA
This sequence comes from Streptococcus mitis, assembly GCF_047464965.1. Taxonomy (GTDB): domain Bacteria; phylum Bacillota; class Bacilli; order Lactobacillales; family Streptococcaceae; genus Streptococcus; species Streptococcus mitis_DU. The sequence continues at coordinate 51,947 of NZ_JASHAT010000012.1, read as the reverse complement.
GATTGCCCAACTGCGAAGACTTGCGAGATATTGAGACCAAAACCAAGCAAGATAACGGCATACTGGAGCAATTTTTTAGAACTAAAGGTCAACCCAGCATCCAGTTGTTTATAGGACGAGAGAAAGGGATGTAGGAGCATGCCTATGAAAATGGCAAAAACGGGCGCGCCAATAACAGGGAAGAATCCTCCTAAGTACCAAGATAGAATGGAAATGAGAAGGCAGGCCAAGATGCCTGCTCCATTTTTTGATAGAAATGACATAAAAACCTCCAAATAGAATCTGTTACCATTATAGACCTGTAGAGAGGAAAAGTAAAATAGAAAGTGGAGCTAACAATTATTTGACAAGTAGTGCTAATTATGTAATAATAATCCTACAAGAACTGTAACGAAGTCTTGGCAAAAACAAAAATACCAGAGCTCCACCTCTGGTATTTCTTTTTGTCCAGTTACATTAAAACTAAACTCAGGTTATATTTTTTTGTCGCGCTTATCTAACCACTTTCTGACTATCCACTCAGAAATGACATTACCGGTAATAGTAATCAGTAATGGTGCTAGAATAACTGTAACGAAGATTAGCAAAAACTCACCTCCAAACTAAGTTCGTTAGTGGAGTTGCGACAAATCCATTTTAACATACTTCAATTTGTCATGCTAGCGTTATTCTATCATGTATTTTTGCGGTCGGGGGGCTTTTGTAGTATAATAGAGATACGTTTTGAAAGTAGGAGGTATCTATGGACTTAACTAAGCGCTTTAATAAACAGTTAGATAAGATTCAAGTTTCGTTGATTCGTCAATTTGACCAGGCTATTTCGGAGATTCCTGGGGTCTTGCGTTTGACCTTGGGGGAGCCTGATTTTACAACGCCAGATCATATCAAGGAGGCGGCCAAGCGAGCGATTGATCAGAACCAATCCTACTATACAGGGATGAGTGGTCTGCTGACTCTACGTAAGGCGGCCAGTGACTTTGTTAAGGAAAAGTACCAACTGGACTATGCTCCTGAAAATGAAATCTTGGTTACAATTGGGGCGACAGAGGCTTTATCTGCTACTTTGACGGCTATTTTGGAAGAGGGAGACAAGGTACTTTTGCCAGCTCCTGCCTATCCAGGTTATGAACCGATTGTCAATCTAGTTGGGGCAGAGATTGTCGAGATTGACACAACTGAAAATGGTTTTGTCTTGACTCCTGAAATGTTGGAGAAGGCCATTTTGGAGCAGGGTGACAAGCTCAAGGCGGTTATTCTCAACTATCCAGCCAATCCGACAGGAATTACCTACAGTCGGGAACAATTGGAGGCCTTGGCAGCTGTTTTACGCAAGTATGAGATTTTTGTTGTCTGTGATGAGGTTTACTCAGAATTGACCTACACAGGCGAAGCCCATGTGTCTCTGGGAACCATGTTGAGAGATCAGGCTATTATTATCAATGGTCTATCTAAATCGCATGCCATGACAGGTTGGCGTTTGGGTCTGATTTTTGCTCCTGCAGCCTTTACAGCTCAGTTGATTAAGAGTCACCAGTACTTGGTTACTGCCGCAAATACTATGGCTCAACATGCTGCGGTGGAGGCCTTGACGGCTGGTAAAAATGATGCGGAGCCTATGAAAAAGGAATACATCCAGCGTCGGGACTATATTATCGAGAAAATGACTGCTCTTGGTTTTGAGATTATTAAACCAGACGGTGCCTTCTATATCTTTGCTAAGATTCCAGCGGGCTACAATCAAGACTCCTTTGCCTTTCTAAAGGATTTTGCTCAGAAGAAGGCCGTTGCCTTTATCCCTGGTGCTGCCTTTGGGCGTTACGGAGAAGGCTATGTGCGTCTGTCTTATGCAGCGAGTATGGAGACTATCAAAGAAGCCATGAAACGACTTGAGGAGTATATGAGAGAAGCATGATTCAGTCTATCACGAGTCAAGGCTTGGTGCTCTACAATCGTAACTTTCGTGAGGATGACAAGCTAGTCAAGATTTTTACAGAACAGGCTGGCAAGCGGATGTTTTTCGTCAAACACGCTGGTCAGTCTAAGCTGGCCCCTGTTATTCAGCCCTTGGTGCTGGCACGATTTCTCTTGCGAATCAATGATGATGGGCTTAGTTACATTGAGGACTATCATGAGGTGATGACTTTTCCCAAGATTAATAGCGATCTCTTTGTCATGGCCTATGCGACCTACGTGGCAGCTCTTGCCGATGCTAGTTTGCAGGACAATCAGCAGGATGCTCCCTTGTTTGCTTTTTTGCAAAAGACTTTGGAATTGATGGAAGCGGGCTTGGATTATCAGGTTTTGACTAATATTTTTGAAATTCAAATCTTGACCCGATTTGGTATTAGTCTCAATTTTAATGAGTGTGTCTTTTGTCATCGGGTCGGTCAGGCTTTTGACTTTTCTTTCAAATATGGAGCCTGCCTCTGTCCAAATCATTATCATGAAGATGAGAGACGTTGCCATCTCAATCCCAATATCCCCTATCTGCTCAATCAATTTCAAGCTATTGATTTTGAGACATTGGAGACCATTTCGCTCAAGCCTGAAATCAAGCAAGAACTACGCCAATTTATGGATCAACTCTACGAAGAGTACGTTGGGATTCACCTAAAATCAAAGAAATTTATTGATTCCCTAGCAGACTGGGGACAATTACTAAAAGAGGAAAAGAAATGAAAAAAATCGCAGTAGATGCCATGGGGGGCGATTACGCACCTCAGGCCATCGTTGAGGGTGTCAATCAAGCCCTAGCTGACTTTTCAGATATCGAGGTTCAACTCTACGGAGATGAAGCTAAAATCAAGCAATATCTGACAGCGACAGAGCGCGTCAGCATTATCCATACGGATGAGAAGATTGATTCAGACGATGAACCTACGAGAGCTATTCGGAAGAAGAAAAATGCCAGTATGGTCTTGGCGGCCAAGGCTGTCAAAGAGGGAGAAGCAGACGCTGTTCTCTCAGCTGGGAATACAGGTGCTTTACTAGCAGCAGGATTTTTCATCGTGGGTCGTATCAAGAACATCGATCGTCCTGGGCTTATGTCGACTTTGCCGACTGTAGATGGGAAGGGGTTTGACATGCTGGACCTCGGTGCCAATGCGGAAAATACAGCACATCACCTCCATCAATACGCGGTTCTAGGTTCCTTCTATGCTAAAAATGTTCGTGGAATTGCGCAACCACGCGTTGGCTTGCTCAATAACGGAACAGAGAGTAGTAAGGGCGACCCGCTTCGTAAGGAAACCTACGAATTACTAGCAGCTGATGAAAGTTTAAACTTTATCGGAAACGTGGAAGCGCGTGATTTGATGAATGGCGTTGCAGATGTTGTTGTGACAGATGGTTTCACGGGAAACGCTGTGCTCAAATCCATTGAAGGAACAGCTATGGGAATCATGGGCTTACTCAAGACCGCTATTACAGGTGGAGGTCTTCGAGCGAAACTAGGCGCCCTCCTTCTCAAGGACAGCCTCAGAGGTTTGAAAAAACAGCTCAACTACTCAGATGTTGGTGGAGCAGTCTTGTTTGGTGTCAAGGCACCGGTTGTCAAGACTCATGGCTCAAGCGATGCCAAGGCTGTTTATAGTACAATCCGCCAGATTCGTACCATGCTAGAAACAGACGTAGTTGCCCAGACTGCGCGTGAATTTTCAGGAGAATAAAAGAGATGACAGAAAAAGAAATTTTTGACCGTATTGTGACCATTATCCAAGAGCGACAGGGAGAGGACTTTGTCGTGACAGAATCCTTGAGTCTGAAAGACGACTTGGATGCTGACTCAGTTGACTTGATGGAGTTTATCTTGACACTGGAAGATGAATTTAGCATCGAAATCAGTGATGAGGAAATTGACCAACTCCAAAATGTAGGAGATGTGGTTAAGATCATTCAAGCAAAATAAAGATAAGAAGTTCCAAGGCATTTGCTTTGGAATTTTTCTTTGATTCAAGTGACCGTTTAGGAACAAATTTAGTCTTTCTAGGGACAGGAGAGATATGAAAACAAATAAAGGATATAATGTAGTCAGAAAAATCAATCTCCAAAAAGGAGAAAAAAGAAAGGATTTTCACGATGAAAAAATATCTTTATTCTAGTTTGTTAGTTCTTGCAGGAGGCGTTCTCCTAGCAAATACTACGGTAGCCTATGCTGATTCCCCATCAGCAAGTGAGAAAGAAGCGATTGCTCAATTAGTTAATCAAGGCAAGATAAAAGCTGAAGAAGCTGATCAAGTAAAATTGATTGGTTTTGAAGATAAAGAAACCCAAGCAGAGGGAAATCAAGAGAAGAAAGCTTTCAATCAATATCGTGATCCGAAAGGAACATGGATGCAAACCAATGGTAAATGGTGGTTTAAATACGGTTCAGGTGGTTATGCTAAAAATTGGGAACAATTAGATGGCAAGTGGTACTATTTTGATGACCAAGGATGGATGAAAGAAAATACTTGGATTCAACCTGATGGTAATTATTACTACTTATCTGCTAGTGGTGCTATGGTCACTGGTTATCAACGTGTGAATGGTACACCATACTTCTTTAGAGCCAGTGGTGTATGGGTAGAAAATCGTGGACAGGCACTTGGTGAATATGCCGAGACATTTGTAGGGAAAATCCCATATGTTTGGGGTGGGGCAGATTTGAATAGTGGCGTAGATTGCTCAGGATTTACGATGGCTATTCATGCTAAGTTCGATATTAGTATTCCTAGAGTGACCTATGGTCAAGCAACAGGAGGAAGTTATGTAAGTAATGGTTCTCAACAAGCTGGAGATTTGATTTTGTATAATAGTGAAGAGACAAATGACCATGTAGGTATTTATGTTGGTGGTGGAAAGGTAGTTCATGCTCCATATCCAGGTCAATATGTTTCTTATATGGATCAATACGGTATTACTCAAAATACAATTCGTAGATATTGGTAATATTGTCTAATCTTTCACAATATTATTGACTTTGATTATGAAAAGTATTAGAATATAGCTAAATAAAGAGGGGAAACCCTCCTATAGCTATTCAATAAAGGAGGAAATGGCTATGAAAAAATCTAAACTACTCACACTTGGTTTGCTTGCAGGTGCTGCTCTACTTTTGTCTATCAACCAAGCACAAGCTGCAGATACTTGGGTTAAAAATGGTGCTGACTGGAATCTTTCACAAGATGGCAGTCTAGCTAAGGATAAATGGGTACAAAATGCTGGCTCATGGTATCACTTCGACGGCACTGGTAAAATGCAGACAGGCTGGCTCAAAGACGGAAATACATGGTATTCCCTAGCAGATAGTGGCGCTATGCGTACTGGCTGGTACAAGGAAGGTAACACATGGTACTCACTAGCAGATAGTGGTGCTATGCGCACAGGTTGGTACAAAGAAGGGTCTACTTGGTACTACCTAAAAGGCAGTGGCGCTATGGCAACAGGATGGGCAACTGCAAATGGTCAATGGTCTTACTTTGAAAAATCAGGTGCTATGGTAGCAGATAGAGCTGTCCCAGCCAGTGATGGGGAAAGTTATGTCATTGGTAAGGATGGCTATCTAGCAAATAGAAAAGATGCTGGATACAATATTCATGATATTGTCAAACTTGGAGATGGGCAAGAATATTTGCTAAATGCTAAAGGTGACGATGTTATTATTGAAAAAAATGCTTGGTATATCAGACCAGAGTTTAAGAAGTTTTCTAATAAATATGGAGATGAGGTTTCAAATACTACCTTAGCTCTGGTAGATAATAAAGACGAAGGACAAGAAATTGATCCTAAGGCAGTTGTACAGAACTTCCAAAACTTACCAAATCGCTACTACTTTGATGAAAATGGACATCGTGTGGTTAATATCCCCGCAATGACCACCTATTCAGAGATTAAAAAAGTTGGCAATGATGTCTATTTAGAAAATCCAGGTGCACGACTTCGTCTTGGAGCTACCAGTTTCACAATCAATAACAATAAACTATACTATTTAGAAAATGAGCAAGGTAAGCTCAAAACAGGTTACTTTGTATTAATTGATGATGGAGCAACCACTACACACCATCATATCCTAGCCTATGCGGGTCAATCTGGTGAAATTCTTAAGATGAAACGCTTGCCATCAGGAGTTTCAGATTATCTTGATAAAGAAATTGATGGTTTATATGGTGAAAAAATTAAAATTGAATCTCCACACTCAAACGAATATTATAAAGTGGTTGTGGTTAAATAAAAATAATATCTTCACAACTAATTATTAACACTCTAACCAATATACCATTTTCAGGAGGCTTTAGATTTCTTGTATTTTAAAAGGAAACTAAAGCCTTTTGTGGATTTATAAGGGGTTAGAGAGGATATAAAAGTATGAAAAGGAGTCTGTCATGGAAATGAAAAATACATTTGTAGAATTAGAACAATTTGAAGAGTTAACCCCAGAGGTATTGGAGGAAGTGAATGGTGGAGGGATTTTTGAAGATATTTACCATTGGCTACATCTACTCCCAGATCCAAGATAGTATTTTGATTAAAATGTGTTAACTAAACAGATTTATGATTATATTACTTGAATTTTTAGTGTTTATATTGATTTTAATCAATATTTTAGCTCCTCCGATTTATCTAGGTAGTCAACTCTCTAAAGCATTTTATGACAAACGCTCTATATTTCTTTGGGTAGTTTTTCATCTATTTGCTACCTTCGTTTTTCCGAGTTTCTTGCATGTTGCCAATTTATTATTCTTTTATATAATATTTTGGATTGTGTTAAAGAAAAAGAAGAAGGAAGCTCTCTTTCTTGCCCTTTATCTATTTATGTTTTATCAAAGTATTCGATATTTGGTTTTGACATTTATAATACGATTGATATTTGACTACTCTGAACTATCTGATTTCTTGCATAGTGGATTTGATTCTGTATTTAGTTTGATTTCGTTGTTTTTGTCTGTTGTCATTTTAAGACGATGGGGAATTGATTTCAATATATTATTTTTAGATAAATTTCAATCGTTAGTGACGAAAAGTATGTGGATCTTATCCTTATTGTTTGGTTTCAGACTGTTTTCATCCATCATGTCTGGAGGATGTAATCCTTTCTACGTTCGATTTGATACGACCATTTCTCTCCTGATTTTCATCCTATTTTTCTCTTGGCTCTTTTACATTAAGCATTTGGAGCAGGTTTATCGTGATGAGCAGACCATTCAGAGACAAGAAGATGAAAATCGTTCCTTGCAAGGGATGGTGGATAAGCTGGGTCATCTCTATGATGAAGTTCGAGGTTTCCGTCATGATTTTGCAGGGATTGTCGCTAGCATGGAGCCTGCCATAGCGAATCAAGACATGGCCGAGGTGTCTACCATTTATCAAGATGTCTTTCTAAAGACAAATGAAAAGCTGAGAAAGGCGGACTACACAGCCTTTAATCTTCACAATATCCATGATATAGCCATTCGTAATACCTTGGCAAAAGCCATGATTGTGGCAGATAATCAGGGAATTCATTTTAGTTTGGAGACGGTGGGGGTCGTCGAAGAGCTGGCATTGCCGATGTTGGAGGCTATCCGTATCCTCTCTATCCTCACGACAAATGCTTTAGAAGCAGCGAATGAGGCGGAAAATCCGCAGATTCGAGTTGCTTTGTTGGCAGGTGATAGGAGTGTTCGTTTTATCATTGAAAACACTCGTAAGAAAGAAGAACTGAATCCCAGCATTCTCAGTCAAAAGGGTTACTCTACCAAGGGCAAGCACAGTGGACTGGGCTTAGCGACCTTGGAGGATATGGTTTTTCATTATGATTTGAACTTAGATACCCAACTGGGAGAGACGACCTTTAGACAAGATTTAGAATTGCCATTTAAGGATGAGGAACGAGGAGGAGAGGAATGAGAATTTTAGTTTTGGAAGACGATAGAGTCCAGCAGGGACGGATAGAGCAGACTTTACTAGATATCGGTCGCTCTCGTAATTTAAGATTGGAAATTGATATTGCCAAAAACTATGGAGACGTTGAAAAGTATTCCCAGTATTTTGACCATTACCAGCTCTATTTATTGGATTTAGAGATTGATGGAGAGCGTGAACGGGGCTTTCAGGTTGCTCAACATGTTCGGGAGCGGGATCCTTTTACAAGCATTGTCTTTGTGTCCACGCACTCGGAGGCCTTGCCTCTAGCTTTTCGCTACCACTTGTCTGCCTTGGATTTTATTTCCAAGGATCAGCCTGAGGAGGATTACCGTCATCAGCTGGAGCGCTGTCTGGACTATGTACTGGCAGTGGATAAGAGAGAAAATATGCGTCTATTCACCTATAGTTTTGAGGGAAGACGGGGCTTTACTTTGCCCTACCATGAGATTTTAGCCTTTGAAACCTCAGTGGAATCCCACCGAATCAAGGTCTATTATGCGAATCATTCTATCAAGACCATTTATGGCAGTCTCAAGGATATAGCTGCCAAGGCTGAAAAAGATTACTTTGTCTATGCCAATCGCAATACGTTGGTCAGTTTACAGGCCATTGAAGAGATGACTGCGACAGAAGTGACCCTGTTAGAAGGATTACATTTCCCCGTATCACGGACAGCCAGAAGAACCCTTAAAAAACATCTCAATGTCTAATATCTGTTAGACTTGAATCAATTTATCAATAAGAATGTCGGAAAATTTTCTGATATTCTTATTTTTTTGAATTCTTTTTCGAATAGATAAGTAAGAGGAAAAGGAAAGGAGCCTAGTTCATGTATCTACCAATCTTGTATCCGTGGTTCATTAAATTATTTTTTAAATAAAATTTAATTTAGTTGTTCATTTTCGAAATTTTTTTCGAATAGATAAGTAAGAGGAAAAAGAAAGGAGCATAGTTTATGTATCTACCGATTTTCTATCCATGGTTTATTAAATTATTTTTTAAATAGACTTTAATTTAGTTGTTCATTTTCGAAATTTTTTTCGAATAAATAAGTGAGAGGAAAAAGAAAGGAGCCTAGTTCATGTATCTACCAATCTTGTATCCGTGGTTTTTTAAATTATTTTTTAAATAAAATTTAATTTAGTTGTTCATTTTCGGATTGTTTTTCGAATAGATAAGTGAGAGGGAAAAAAGAAAGGAATAAAATAATGAAAGAACATTATTATGGATTTGTTGAGCTGACTTCGGAAGAATTGACCGATATTCAAGGTGGAGAAAATTGGACGAAGACACTTGCAGATTGGTACGTTGGATTTCGTAGAGGTTTAGGTTTTTAGGGGATAAGCGATGAATGAAATGAATGATAAGTGTACTATTGAAGTATTAAAGGAAAGCGACTTAGCTTTGCTGGTGGGTGGTAGCAAGGAAAGTTATCAACGGGGTTTAATTACAGGTCTATTGTTACGTCGTGCATTATTTGGATTCTAAGATAATATTTAGAGAGTAAAGGTTATCTATAACAACGAATAGAATATATGAAAAAGGAAAGACAAAAAACTACCTTTTTCAATTGTTAATAATCAAAAAAGGAGAATAAGATGGAAAAATTTAAAAATATGGAAGATCGTTTTCATGTAATGAGTCATGAGGAAATGGCCGATGTAGAAGGAGGTTTGCTAATTGGTCTGGTAGTAGTTGGAGGAGTCGCAATTGCAGGAACGTTTTTATTGGGTGCGGTAGATGGTGCTTCAGGAGCACATGCTAAGCGTCGTGGACGTTAACAGGGAAGGAAGAGCGCTGATGGAACGCATGATAGAAAGTTGGATTACTAGGGTAGAGACCTTTTACAGTTTGCAGTCAATTCCTGTAAAAGTATTGATTTTCATAGTTGGAGTAGTTGGGGTTTATGCTTTAGGGACATTACTTTTAGGACCGGTTTATTGGGCGGGACAGAAGTTTGGCGAAATGGTTTACAATTATTTATTTTAATAAAAAATTATAGATAAAGAGGAACAAATACAATGAATATGATAAAAATTGAAGAAAGATTTACAAGTCTCACAGAAAAAGATTTAGCAACAGTAGAGGGCGGTCGAGTGTCATGGAGAGGTAATATTAACATCGATGTCCATAAAGTGATTGATAGTACGGGAAGATTTTTCGGTGGTATCTATAATGCTGGTAGAGCATTTGGGCGAAATGTTTACAATGCATTTTATTAATATAGTTTATTAAAATTGACATCATATATTATATTTTTGAATTCTTTTTCGAATAGACCATAATCTGATTGTAGTCAGAGAGGCATTTCTATGTTTTTAAAAAAAGAAGTGATATTATTAGGGGTATTGTTATCGCTACGTATTATTTTTACTATCGTTCAAATTTTAATTGACTATAAAATATTATCAGGACAGTATAGTGTAAATTTTATGGATATTTCAGAAGTATTTACTTATCCAATACTCATTTTAATCATTTACATAGCAATAAAATATAATACAAAGGAGTAATGACGAACATGAATCAAAAGGATTTGGTGCATGTGAATGGCAGCGTTTTTCCGCCATTCTTGTCAGGTAAATAGGAGTCTAACATGAAAACATTTTTATTAGGTTTTGCTGAGGGGTATTTTATCGTATCGCTCATAATCTACATCGCAACGTATTTGATTTTGAGAAATCCAACCAATACCCTATTTTATCCAGAAATTTACCCTGTTTTATTTGGGCTCTTTTATCTAGGATATAAGGCCAATAAAAAGCAAGTAGAGTGAGCAGTTAAGAATGACTTGTTAGTCTTCGCTGAAAATGGTTAGAGTAGAATCTAAGAATGCACCACATTGGAGTTTAATATGAAATTCGTTAAATCAGTATTGAAAGTTTTGCCTGAAATCATGGTATTACTTAGTTCAATGTCTTATATCATCATCAGATTAGTGGCTGACATAAATAAAGTATCTTTACCTACTTGGTTTGATAATTTTAATATACCCACGGTTGCATTATTTATGATGGTCTTCATTCTTTTATACAGAAGTAAAGAAAAAAAGAATAGATAGATTTGAAGCGGTAGACGCTCTATAGGGAATAGGTGTCTTATAGTAACGAATCAAAAAAAAGGAGTAACTATGAATCGTAATTTAGAACGGTGTTATCTATTCTGACTAGGAATAGATTATACCAGAGGTGGCTTAGAAATAGCAGGGACATTAGTAATTGAAGTAATGAATAGGATGTTGTAAATGTTACTACCAATGATTTATTTGTCCCAAGCTTGCCTAGGGTGTCAGTAAAAAATCACTTTCCTTTCATACCATATTTTTAGTAGGCAGGACATTTGTTCTGCCTATTTTTTTATCCCAAAAGTGCAGTTGGGAGGTAGATAGGCGCATTTGGGGAAGAAGTCCAGTTTTTGTTTGGGAATTGGGGTAAGATAGATATTATCAGATGAGTTTAGGAAAAAGGAGATGAATATGAAATTTGGGAAACGTCACTATCGTCCGCAGGTGGATCAGATGGACTGCGGTGTAGCTTCATTAGCCATGGTTTTTGGCTACTATGGTAGCTATTATTCTTTGGCTCACTTGCGAGAATTGGCCAAGACGACCATAGATGGGACGACGGCCTTGGGCTTGGTCAAGGTGGCAGAGGAGATTGGCTTTGAGACGCGAGCGATCAAGGCGGATATGACACTCTTTGACTTGCCAGATTTGACTTTTCCTTTTGTTGCCCATGTGCTTAAGGAAGGGAAATTGCTCCACTACTATGTGGTGACTGGGCAGGACAAGGACAGCATTCATATTGCCGATCCAGATCCTGGGGTGAAATTGACAAAACTGCCACGTGAGCGTTTTGCGGAAGAATGGACAGGAGTGACTCTGTTTATGGCACCTAGTCCAGACTACAAGCCTCATAAGGATCAAAAGAATGGTCTGCTCTCTTTTATTCCTATATTAGTGAAGCAGCGTGGCTTGATTGCTAATATCGTTTTGGCAACACTCTTGGCCACCTTGATTAACATTGTGGGTTCTTATTATCTGCAGTCTATCATTGATACCTATGTGCCAGATCAGATGCGTTCGACACTGGGGATTATTTCTATTGGGCTGGTCATTGTCTACATCCTTCAGCAGGTCTTGTCTTACGCTCAGGAGTATCTCTTGCTTGTTTTGGGGCAACGCTTGTCGATTGATGTAATTTTGTCCTATATCAAGCATGTTTTTCACCTGCCTATGACCTTTTTTGCGACACGTCGTACAGGGGAAATCGTGTCTCGTTTTACGGATGCTAACAGTATCATCGATGCGCTGGCTTCGACCATTCTTTCGATTTTCTTGGACGTGTCAACGGTCGTCATTATTTCCCTTGTTTTATTTTCACAAAATACCAATCTCTTTTTCATGACCTTATTGGCGCTTCCTATCTACACAGTGATTATCTTTGCCTTTATGAAGCCGTTTGAAAAGATGAATCGGGATACCATGGAAGCCAATGCGGTTCTGTCTTCTTCTATCATTGAGGACATCAATGGTATTGAGACTATCAAGTCTTTGACCAGTGAAAGTTCACGCTACCAAAAGATTGACAAGGAATTTGTGGATTATCTGAAAAAATCCTTTACCTATAGTCGGGCAGAGAGTCAGCAAAAGGCTCTGAAAAAAGTTGCCCATCTCTTGCTCAATGTCGGCATTCTCTGGATGGGGGCTGTTCTGGTCATGGATGGCAAGATGAGTTTGGGGCAGTTGATTACCTATAATACCTTGCTGGTTTACTTTACCAATCCTTTGGAAAATATCATCAATCTGCAAACTAAGCTTCAGACAGCGCAGGTTGCCAATAACCGTCTGAATGAAGTTTATCTGGTAGCTTCTGAGTTTGAGGAGAAGAAAACAGTTGAGGATCTGAGCTTGATGAAGGGAGATATGACTTTCAAGCAGGTTTCCTACAAGTATGGCTATGGTCGAGATGTCTTGTCAGATATCAATTTGACCATTCCCCAAGGCTCTAAGGTGGCTTTTGTGGGAATTTCAGGGTCAGGTAAGACGACCTTGGCCAAGATGATGGTTAATTTTTATGATCCAAGTCAGGGAGAGATTAGTCTGGGTGGTGTCAATCTCAATCAGATTGATAAAAAGGCCCTGCGTCAGTATATCAACTATCTGCCTCAACAGCCCTATGTCTTTAACGGAACGATTTTGGAGAATCTTCTTTTGGGAGCCAAGGAGGGGACGACTCAAGAGGATATCTTACGGGCGGTCGAGTTGGCAGAGATTCGGGAGGACATTGAGCGCATGCCACTGAATTACCAGACAGAATTGACTTCGGATGGGGCAGGGATCTCAGGTGGTCAACGTCAGAGAATTGCTCTGGCGCGTGCTCTCTTGACAGATGCGCCGGTCTTGATTTTGGATGAGGCAACTAGCAGTCTGGATATCTTGACTGAGAAGCGAATTGTCGATAATCTCATGGCTTTAGACAAGACCTTGATTTTCATTGCTCACCGCTTGACCATTGCTGAGCGGACAGAGAAGGTTGTTGTCTTGGATCAGGGCAAGATTGTTGAAGAAGGAAATCATGCTGATTTACTTGCACAGGGTGGCTTTTACGCCCATTTGGTGAATAGCTAGAAAGAGGAGAGGATGAAACCAGAATTTTTAGAAAGTGCGGAGTTTTATAATCGTCGTTACCATAATTTTTCCAGTCGGGTGATTGTCCCCATGTCCCTTCTGCTCGTGTTTTTGCTTGGCTTTGCAACTTTTGCAAAGAAGGAGATGAGTTTGTCTACTAGAGCTACTGTCGAGCCTAGTCGTATCCTGGCAAATATCCAGTCAACTAGCAATAATCGTATTCTTGTCAATCATTTGGAAGAAAATAAGCTGGTTAAAAAGGGAGAACTGTTGGTTCAATATCAAGAAGGGGCAGAGGGTATCCAAGCGGAGGCCTATGCTAGTCAGTTGGACATGCTCAAGGATCAAAAAAAGCATTTGGAGTATTTGCAAAAGAGTTTGCAAGAAGGGGAGAACCACTTTCCAGAGGAGGATAAGTTTGGCTATCAAGCCACCTTTCGTGACTACCTCAGCCAAGCAGGTAGTCTTAGGGCTAGTACATCGCAACAAAATGAGACCATCGCGTCCCAGAATGCAGCAGCTAGCCAAACCCAAGCCGAAATCGGCAACCTCATCAGCCAAACAGAGGCTAAAATTCGCGATTACCAGACAGCTAAGTCAGCTATTGAAACAGGTGCTTCCTTGGACAGTCAGAATCTAGCCTACTCTCTCTACCAGTCCTACAAGTCTCAGGGCGAGGAAAATCCGCAATCTAAGGCACAAGCAGTTGCGCAAGTTGAAGCGCAGCTTTCTCAGTTAGAATCTAGTCTCGCTACTTACCGTGTCCAGTATGCAGGTTCAGGTACGCAGCAAGCCTATGCGTCAGGCTTAAGCAGTCAATTGGAGTCTCTCAAATCCCAACACTTGGCAAAGGTTGGTCAGGAATTGACCCTTCTAGACCAGAAAATCCTGGAAGCAGAGTCAGGCAAGAAGATTCAGGGAAGTCTTCTAGACAAGGGGAAAATTACGGCGAGTGAGGATGGGGTTCTTCATCTTAATCCTGAGACCAGTGATTCTACCATGGTAGCAGAGGGGACTCTACTAGCCCAACTCTATCCGTCCTTGGAAAAAGAAGGGAAAGCCAAACTCACAGCTTATCTAAGTTCAAAAGATGTAGCAAGGATCAAGGTCGGTGATTCTGTTCGCTATACTACGACTCATGATGCCAAGAATCAAATTTTCTTAGATTCTACTATTACAAGTATTGATGCGACAGCTACTAAGACTGAAAAAGGGAATTTCTTTAAAATCGAGACGGAGACTAATCTAACTTCGGAGCAGGCTGAAAAACTTCGGTACGGGGTGGAAGGTCGCCTGCAGATGATTACGGGCAAGAAAAGTTACCTACGTTATTATTTAGATCAATTTTTGAACAAAGAGTAATGTTCGTATTTTTAGAGTTAAATGATTTTAAAACTGTGAGAAAGATTTTTCTTGCAGTTTTTTCTTTATGATTTTTGAGATTACTACGTTATTTATTCGGATAAATTCTTGTAATTTTAGGTTTTTTATGGTAGAATGTTCTAAAGTAATACGAAAGGCGAACTTTAAAATGTCAAAACAATTGATCTATTCGGGAAAAGCTAAAGATATCTATACAACTGAGGATGAAAATCTTATTATTTCAACTTACAAGGACCAGGCGACTGCTTTCAATGGTGTTAAGAAGGAGCAGATTGCGGGTAAGGGAGTGTTGAATAATCAGATTTCATCTTTTATTTTTGAGAAATTAAATGCGGCGGGTGTGGCGACTCACTTTGTGGAGAAACTTTCGGACACGGAACAACTCAATAAAAAGGTTGAGATTATTCCGCTGGAAGTCGTGTTTCGCAACTACACGGCTGGTTCCTTTTCAAAACGTTTTGGCGTTGATGAAGGAATCGCCTTGGAGACTCCGATTGTCGAATTTTACTATAAAAATGATGATTTGGATGATCCCTTTATCAATGACGAGCATGTGAAATTCCTACAGATTGCGGATGATCAGCAGATTGCCTACTTGAAGGAAGAAACGCGTCGTATCAATGAACTTTTGAAAGTCTGGTTTGCTGAGATTGGGCTTAAATTGATTGACTTTAAGCTAGAGTTCGGTTTCGATAAGGATGGCAAGATTATCTTAGCAGATGAATTTTCACCAGATAATTGCCGTTTGTGGGATGCAGATGGCAACCACATGGATAAGGATGTTTTCCGTAGAGGATTGGGAGAGCTAACAGACGTTTATGAAGTTGTCTGGGAGAAGTTGCAAGGTTTGAAATAATCTGTTTGCAACGGAAAACCTTCGTCTCTCAACTAAAAGGACTCAGGCTGAAAAGGTCCCCCAGACCTTTTCACTCCGTAGAGGATTGGGAGAACTAACAGATGTTTACGAGATCGTCTGGGAAAAGTTGCAGGAATTGAAATAACAACCTCAAGGTCGTTGGGAATATTACAAGAGCTGAAATAAAGGAATAAGGATTGATGGATAAACGTATTTTTGTTGAAAAAAAGGCTGATTTTCAGGTAAAGTCAGAGAGTTTGGTAAGAGAACTCCAGCATAACTTGGGGCTTTCAAGCTTGAAAAGCATTCGCATTGTGCAAGTTTATGATGTCTTTGATTTGGCAAAGGACTTGTTTGCACCTGCGGAAAAACACATCTTCTCTGAGCAGGTGACAGACCATGTCTTGGACGAATCGACTGTGCAGGCGGATCTGGACAACTATGCTTTCTTTGCCATTGAAAGCCTGCCTGGTCAATTTGATCAGCGTGCAGCTTCTTCACAGGAAGCCTTGCTTTTGCTGGGAAGTTCGAGTGACGTGACGGTCAACACAGCCCAACTTTACTTGGTCAATAAAGATATTGATGCGACTGAGTTAGAAGCGGTCAAGAACTATCTGCTCAACCCAGTTGATTCTCGTTTTAAGGACATCACGACAGGGATTGCCAAGCAGGAATTTTCAGAGTCGGACAAGACCATTCCGAAATTGACTTTCTTTGAAAGCTATACGGCAGAAGACTTTGCCCGCTACAAGGCTGAACAAGGGATGGCTATGGAAGTGGATGATTTGCTCTTTATCCAAGACTATTTCAAGTCAATCGGGCGCGTACCGACGGAAACAGAACTCAAGGTTTTGGACACTTACTGGTCTGACCACTGCCGTCACACGACTTTTGAGACAGAGTTGAAACACATCGACTTTTCAGCTTCTAAATTTCAAAAGCAATTGCAGTCAACCTATGACAAATATATCGCTATGCGCGATGAGTTGGGGCGCTCTGAAAAACCGCAAACCTTGATGGATATGGCCACTATTTTCGGTCGTTATGAGCGTGCTAATGGACGTTTGGATGATATGGAAGTGTCAGACGAAATCAATGCTTGCTCAGTAGAAATCGAAGTGGATGTTGATGGTGTCAAAGAACCATGGCTCCTCATGTTTAAAAACGAAACCCACAATCACCCAACTGAGATTGAGCCATTTGGTGGGGCGGCTACTTGTATCGGTGGTGCTATTCGTGACCCATTATCAGGTCGCTCATATGTTTACCAAGCCATGCGTATCTCGGGTGCTGGAGATATTACCGCACCGATTTCGGAAACGCGTACTGGGAAATTGCCACAACAAGTCATTTCTAAAACAGCGGCTCATGGTTATTCTTCATATGGTAATCAGATTGGGCTTGCGACGACCTATGTTCGTGAATACTTCCACCCAGGCTTCGTTGCTAAGCGTATGGAGTTGGGTGCCGTTGTCGGTGCTGCTCCTAAGGAAAATGTAGTCCGTGAAAAACCGGAAGCGGGGGATGTCATTATCCTGCTCGGTGGTAAGACTGGACGTGATGGTGTTGGTGGTGCGACAGGTTCTTCTAAGATTCAAACAGTTGAATCGGTTGAAACAGCTGGAGCTGAGGTTCAAAAGGGGAATGCCATCGAAGAACGCAAGATTCAACGTCTTTTCCGCAATGGCGCTGTCACTCGTCTCATCAAGAAATCCAACGACTTTGGTGCAGGTGGAGTCTGTGTAGCCATCGGTGAATTGGCAGACGGTCTTGAAATCGACCTCAATAAGGTTCCTCTTAAATACCAAGGCTTGAACGGTACAGAAATTGCTATCTCTGAATCTCAAGAACGGATGGCTGTGGTAGTTCGTCCTGAGGATGTAGATGCCTTCGTTGCTGAATGTAACAAAGAGAATATTGATGCTGTTGTGGTTGCGACAGTAACTGAAAAACCAAATCTAGTCATGCACTGGAATGGTGAAACCATTGTCGACTTGGAACGTCGTTTCCTTGACACCAATGGTGTGCGTGTGGTCGTCGATGCTAAGGTTGTGGACAAGGATGTCACACTCCCAGAAGAACGTCAAACATCTGCTGACACACTTGAAGCAGATACCCTTACGGTTCTATCTGACCTCAACCATGCGAGTCAAAAAGGATTACAGACTATCTTTGACTGCTCTGTTGGACGCTCAACGGTTAATCACCCACTTGGTGGTCGTTACCAACTCACACCAACTGAGGCATCTGTGCAGAAATTACCAGTTCAACACGGTGTGACTCATACTGCGTCAGTCATGGCTCAAGGATTCAACCCATATATAGCAGAATGGTCTCCATACCACGGTGCTGCCTATGCGGTTATCGAAGCGACAGCTCGTTTGGTGGCTGCTGGTGCCAACTGGTCTAAGGCTCGCTTCTCTTACCAAGAGTACTTCGAGCGCATGGACAAACAAGCTGAGCGTTTTGGTCAGCCAGTAGCAGCGCTTCTAGGTTCTATCGAAGCACAGATTCAGCTTGGTTTGCCATCTATAGGTGGGAAGGACTCTATGTCTGGTACTTTTGAAGAATTGACAGTGCCACCAACCTTGGTTGCCTTTGGGGTGACGACGGCAGATAGCCGTAAGGTCCTCTCTCCAGAGTTCAAAACTGCTGGTGAAAACATCTACTACATCCCAGGTCAAGCCCTCTCTGCAGAAATTGATTTTGACTTGATTAAGAAAAACTTTGCTCAGTTTGAAGACATCCAAGCTGGTCACAAAGTGATTTCTGCATCAGCTGTCAAATATGGTGGTGTGGTTGAAAGTTTGGCTCTTGCTACCTTGGGAAATCATATTGGTGCAGAGGTGACTTTGCCTGAACTTGAAACAGCTTTGACAGCTCAATTAGGAGGATTTGTCTTTACCTCTCCTGAAGAAATCACTGGAGTAGAGAAGATCGGTCAAACGAAATCAGACTTTACACTGACTGTCAACAGTGTGAAGCTAGATGGACACAAGCTTGACAGTGCTTTCCAAGGCAAACTGGAGGAAGTTTACCCAACAGAATTTACTCAAGCTAAAGAACTTGCTGAAGCACCAGCTGTGGTATCAGATGTTGTGATTAAAGCAAAAGAAAAGGTTGAAAAACCTGTGGTCTATATCCCAGTCTTCCCAGGAACCAACTCAGAATATGACTCAGCTAAGGCTTTCGAAAAAGAAGGCGCAGAGGTCAACTTGGTGCCATTTGTGACCTTGAATGAAGAAGCTATTGTCAAGTCAGTTGAAACTATGGTTGACAACATCGGCAAGGCTAACATCCTCTTCTTTGCAGGTGGATTCTCAGCTGCGGATGAGCCAGATGGATCAGCTAAGTTTATTGTTAACATCCTGCTTAATGAAAAAGTGCGTGTAGCTATTGATAGCTTTATCGCTCGTGGTGGCTTGATTATCGGTATCTGTAATGGATTCCAGGCTTTGGTCAAATCAGGTCTTCTTCCATACGGGAACTTTGAAGATGCCACTAGTACTAGCCCAACTCTCTTCTACAATGATGCCAACCAACACGTGGCCAAGATGGTAGAAACTCGCATTGCCAATACTAACTCACCATGGCTTGCTGGAGTGCAAGTGGGCGATATCCATGCTATTCCTGTTTCGCACGGTGAAGGGAAGTTTGTCGTGACAGCTGAGGAATTTGCAGAGCTCCGTGACAATGGACAAATCTTTAGCCAATACGTGGACTTCGAAGGCAAACCAAGTATGGATTCTAAGTACAATCCAAATGGTTCTGTCCATGCCATCGAAGGAATTACCAGCAAGAATGGTCAAATCATCGGTAAGATGGGCCACTCAGAACGTTATGAAGACGGTCTTTTCCAAAACATCCCAGGCAATAAAGACCAGCACCTGTTCGCGTCAGCGGTTAAATACTTTACTGGAAAATAAGACTTGCAGATGTTCTAATAGATAGTATCAGTAATGTAAAAGTCATGTAGATTTAGCTCTTGGCGCTACACAAATAAAAATTAGGTATATAAAATGACATACGAAGTAAAATCTCTTAATGAAGAATGTGGTGTTTTCGGTATCTGGGGGCATCCAGATGCTGCTAAATTGACCTATTTTGGGCTCCATAGTCTTCAGCACCGTGGTCAGGAGGGGGCAGGAATCCTCTCCAACGATCAGGGACAATTGAAGCGCCATCGTGACATGGGTCTTCTATCAGAAGTCTTCAGAAATCCTGCTAACTTAGATAAATTGACAGGAACTGGTGCGATTGGGCATGTACGTTATGCGACTGCTGGCGAAGCTTCTGTAGATAACATCCAGCCCTTCCTCTTCCGTTTTCACGATATGCAGTTTGGCTTGGCTCATAATGGGAATCTGACCAATGCAGCCTCTCTCAAGAAAGAATTGGAACAAAGAGGAGCAATTTTCAGCGCGACTTCGGACTCGGAAATTTTGGCTCATCTCATTCGTCGCAGTCATAATCCGAACTTGATGGGCAAAATCAAGGAGGCGCTCAGTCTAGTTAAAGGTGGTTTTGCCTATATCTTGCTGTTTGAAGACAAGTTGATTGCGGCTCTTGACCCTAATGGCTTCCGTCCGCTTTCTATCGGGAAAATGGCTAACGGAGCGGTGGTTGTTTCCTCTGAAACCTGTGCTTTTGAGGTTATTGGTGCTGAATGGATTCGTGATTTGAAGCCAGGTGAGATTGTGATTATTGATGACAAGGGCATCCAGTATGACAGCTATACAGATGATACCCAGTTGGCGATTTGCTCTATGGAGTATATCTACTTTGCTCGCCCTGATTCTAATATCCATGGCGTTAATGTCCATACGGCACGTAAACGTATGGGTGCCCAATTGGCGCGTGAATTCAAGCATGAGGCGGATATCGTAGTTGGTGTGCCCAATTCTTCCCTCAGCGCGGCTATGGGCTTTGCTGAAGAGTCCGGGCTACCAAATGAAATGGGGTTGATCAAAAACCAATACACTCAACGCACCTTTATCCAGCCGACTCAGGAATTGCGGGAACAAGGTGTGCGGATGAAACTATCTGCTGTTTCTGGTGTTGTAAAAGGCAAGCGTGTGGTTATGGTTGATGACTCTATTGTACGCGGAACAACCTCTCGTCGTATCGTTCAGCTCTTGAAAGAAGCGGGTGCAACTGAGGTTCACGTTGCTATTGGCAGTCCAGCGCTAGCTTATCCGTGCTTCTACGGGATTGATATCCAGACCCGTCAGGAACTGATTGCGGCTAATCATACGGTCGAAGAAACTCGCCAAATCATTGGAGCGGACAGTCTGACCTATCTTTCTGTTGAGGGATTGATTGATTCGATTGGGATTGAAACAGATGCGCCAAATGGTGGTCTATGTGTCGCTTACTTTGACGGTGACTACCCAACACCTCTCTACGACTATGAGGAAGACTATCGTCGAAGTTTGGAAGAAAAGACTAGTTTTTACAAGTAGGCGTCAGATTCTCCATTAAAGAAAAGGAAAAAACAAATGACAAATAAGAATGCTTATGCTCCACGTCTCACTACTGACTAAAAGCTAAAGCATTTGTCAGTAGACGCTTTCTCCTATGGGACCAAAGCTAGAGACCTGACTAGTATTTTTAGATAAAATAATTGTTTATCTAAAAATACGTCGCAATCTTTCCCAAAAAAAGAAAAGGAAAAATAAAATGGCAAATAAAAATGCGTACGCTCAATCTGGTGTGGATGTTGAAGCGGGTTATGAAGTTGTTGAACGAATCAAAAAGCACGTGGCTCGTACGGAGCGTGCAGGTGTCATGGGAGCTCTGGGTGGCTTTGGTGGTATGTTTGACCTTTCAAAGACTGGGGTTAAAGAACCCGTTTTGATTTCAGGGACTGATGGTGTCGGAACCAAGCTCATGCTGGCTATCAAGTACGACAAGCACGATACTATTGGTCAGGACTGTGTGGCCATGTGTGTCAATGATATCATTGCTGCAGGTGCGGAGCCCCTCTATTTCCTTGACTACGTCGCAACTGGCAAGAATGAACCAGCTAAGCTAGAACAAGTGGTTGCTGGTGTGGCAGAAGGTTGTGTGCAGGCAGGCGCTGCCCTCATCGGTGGGGAAACAGCTGAAATGCCTGGTATGTATGGTGAAGATGACTACGACTTGGCTGGTTTTGCAGTCGGCGTAGCTGAAAAATCTCAAATCATAGACGGTTCAAAAGTAGCTGAAGGTGATGTCCTTCTCGGGCTTGCTTCGAGTGGTATTCACTCAAATGGTTTCTCACTCGTGCGTCGTGTTTTTACCGACTACACAGGTGAGGAAGTCTTGCCAGAATTGGAAGGCAAGCAACTCAAGGAAGTTCTTCTTGAGCCGACTCGTATCTATGTCAAGGCTGTTTTGCCACTCATCAAGGAAGAGTTAGTCAACGGTATTGCCCACATCACTGGTGGTGGCTTTATCGAAAATGTCCCTCGTATGTTTGCAGCTGACTTGGCTGCTGAGATTGAAGAAGACAAGGTTCCCGTGCTTCCAATTTTCAAAGCCCTTGAAAAATACGGTCAGATCAAACATGAGGAAATGTTTGAAATCTTCAATATGGGTGTGGGGCTTATGCTGGCAGTTAGCCCTGAAAATGTAAGTCGTGTCAAGGAATTGTTGGATGAACCAGTCTATGAAATTGGTCGTATCGTCAAGAAAGAAAACGAAAGTGTCATCATCAAATGAAAAAAATAGCGGTTTTTGCCTCTGGTAATGGCTCAAATTTTCAGGTGATTGCTGAAGAATTTCCAGTAGAGTTTGTCTTTTCAGACCATCGTGACGCCTATGTGCTCGAACGTGCAGACAAACTCGGCGTTCTGTCCTATGCTTTTGAACTCAAGGAGTTTGAGAGTAAGGCAGACTACGAAGCAGCACTTGTGGAGCTCTTGGAAGAACATCAGATTGACTTGGTTTGTCTAGCAGGCTACATGAAAATCGTTGGGCCAACCTTATTGGCGGCTTATGAAGGTCGGATTGTCAACATTCATCCAGCCTACCTGCCAGAATTTCCAGGAGCTCATGGGATTGAGGATGCTTGGAATGCTGGCGTTGCTGAGAGCGGCGTGACCATTCATTGGGTGGATTCAGGTGTGGATACAGGAAAGGTTATCAAACAAGTGCGTGTGCCACGACTAGCTGATGATACGATTGACAGTTTTGAAACTCGGATTCATGAGGCAGAGTACAAGTTGTATCCAGAGGTTCTGGATAGCTTGGGAGTTGCACGAAAATAACATCGAAGTCAAGTTTTGATTGCGCAATCTTGCTAGGAGAAAAAATGATTGAACTGAAATTAGTAGATGAGAGCAGTTTTCAGGCAGTGCTGGATTTGAAAATATCTGAAGCTGATGAACGAGCACGTTTTGTAGCTCCAAATGTGCGTTCTTTAGCTGACGCATGGCTCTACCGGAAAAATGACGATGTGTTTCCGATGGCGATCTATTGGGATAAGCAAGTGGTTGGCTTTCTCCTGCTGGAAATAGACAAGGATGAAGCGGAATACTTTATCTGGCGGATAATGATTGGCCAACAGTACCAAGGGAGAGGTTATGGACGAAAAGCTGTGGAAGTTCTGATCAAAAAGGCTCAGATGGATAGCACTTGCAATCATATTATCGCAGATTATGTGGTTGGAAATGAAAAAATGAAGCACCTGTTGACTAGTTTGGGTTTTCAGGAAACAGGATTTATAGAAGAAAATAACGAAGTCGCTATGCGCTTGGACCTAAAGAAAGAGGAATAGAATGACGAAAAAAGCTTTAATCAGCGTCTCAGATAAAGCGGGCATTGTTGAATTTGCCCAAGAACTCAAAAAACTTGGTTGGGAGATTATCTCGACAGGTGGGACCAAGGTTGCCCTTGACAATGCTGGGGTGAACACCATTGCTATCGATGATGTGACCGGTTTTCCAGAAATGATGGATGGTCGTGTTAAGACCCTTCATCCAAATATACACGGTGGCCTCCTCGCTCGTCGTGACTTGGATAGTCATCTGGAAGCGGCCAAAGACAATCAAATCGAGCTCATTGACCTTGTAGTGGTCAATCTCTATCCCTTTAAAGAAACGATTCTCAAACCAGACGTAACTTACGCTGATGCAGTTGAAAACATTGATATCGGTGGGCCATCTATGCTTCGCTCAGCAGCGAAAAATCATGCCAGCGTAACGGTTGTGGTAGATCCAGCTGACTACGCTGTGGTTCTTGACGAATTGGCAGCAAATGGAGAAACAAGTTACGAAACTCGTCAGCGTTTGGCAGCCAAGGTTTTCCGTCACACAGCGGCTTATGACGCCTTGATTGCAGAGTATTTTACAGCTCGAGTGGGTGAAAGCAAGCCTGAAAAGTTGACCTTGACTTATGACCTCAAACAAGCTATGCGTTACGGTGAGAACCCTCAACAAGACGCGGATTTCTACCAAAAAGCTTTGCCAACAGACTATTCGATTGCTTCAGCGAAACAGCTCAATGGGAAAGAATTGTCATTCAACAATATCCGCGATGCGGATGCTGCTATTCGTATCATCCGTGACTTCAAAGACCGTCCAACCGTTGTGGCTCTCAAACACATGAACCCGTGCGGTATCGGTCAAGCTGACAACATCGAAACTGCTTGGGACTACGCCTATGAATCTGACCCAGTGTCTATCTTTGGTGGGATTGTCGTTCTCAACCGTGAGGTGGATGCTGCAACAGCTGAGAAGATGCACGGCGTTTTCCTCGAGATCATCATCGCACCGAGCTATACGGATGAGGCGCTAGTTATTTTGACCAATAAAAAGAAAAACTTGCGTATCCTTGCCTTGCCATTTGACGCTCAAGAAGCGAGTGAAGCGGAAGCTGAATATACTGGTGTGGTCGGTGGACTTCTCGTGCAAAATCAAGATGTGGTGAAAGAAAGCCCAGCTGACTGGCAAGTGGTGACCAAACGCCAGCCAACTGAGACAGAAGCGACTGCTCTTGAGTTCGCTTGGAAGGCTATTAAGTACGTCAAATCAAACGGTATCATCGTGACCAATGACCACATGACGCTTGGTGTTGGCCCAGGTCAAACTAACCGTGTGGCTTCTGTTCGTATTGCCATTGACCAAGCTAAAGACCGTCTTGACGGCGCTGTGCTTGCTTCCGATGCCTTCTTCCCATTTGCGGATAACGTGGAAGAAATCGCCAAAGCAGGCATTAAAGCTATTATTCAACCTGGAGGATCAGTCCGTGACCAAGAATCTATCGAAGCGGCTGACAAATACGGCTTGACCATGATCTTCACAGGCGTAAGACATTTTAGACATTAAGATTTTATTCATTTTCCGTTAAATTTATTTTATCGTATACCAGTATTAATGATAAAAATTTTTAAAATATAGAAAAAGCACTCAAATCAAAGTTGAGCGCTTTTTTGATAGTTTAAGTTACACAAACTGTGCAGATTCTTCTATAAAAAATTTATCTTAATTTCTTTCATTCAAAAGCTTGTCCAATAGTAAATCCTTTCTGACACTGTCAACGATTCTATAATTAGCTTGCCATAGTGTTTTGCTTTTTCCAACTTGTTGAGGGTTAGTATCTGTGTCGAAAGTATTTTGTACCAGTCTTGTTCCAGCGATGTTCCATACATCTTTAGGATCGAATTCCCAACTGATTTTTCCGTC
This sequence comes from Streptococcus mitis, assembly GCF_047464965.1. Lineage (GTDB taxonomy): Bacteria > Bacillota > Bacilli > Lactobacillales > Streptococcaceae > Streptococcus > Streptococcus mitis_DU. The sequence goes on along the minus strand of NZ_JASHAT010000012.1, from coordinate 26,530 downwards.
GGACTCTCTAAGTAATGCTCTAAAGGCACCGAAAATAGGCATCAAAAAACCAGTAGAGATATTGTAATTGATAGATTGTTCAGTGAAGTCGGTATAATAACTTCCAGATCCCTCAACTCCACGAATTCTTCCGAATGCTGCATTCTTTCCTTCAGAATTTTTGTATTCTTGGTATTTGTTAGGAAGTTCCTTTTGAATTAGCTCATAAAGATCAACTAGGTCAGGGAGAAAAGGTGCTAATTTTTCATAGATATTATTGTCTGTTCCGAATTCCTTTTGATAATCTTTGAATACTGCTTGTTTTCCAGAATATGCAGATACTGGTGCAGTACTATCGTCTGGAAAACGTTTAATATTGAAAGTAAACATCAAACGAATTAATTCAGAAATTGGAATTCTTTTATTATCGTTATCTTTATAAGCAATTTCTGAGGCGTATTGTTCATTTAACAACGAGTCTTTAATTAGATCAAACTTATCATCTAGTTCAAATAATGCGATATCACTAACTTGAGCAGAAGTGTTTCGTGCATCGGCTATACGTGACACGGTCAATTGTTCACCGACAATAATTTCAAGTTTGACAAACTTATCTAATCCGGAGTGAATTTGATCTCTATTATCTATAATCGCTTTGTATGTATGACCACCATCCAGAATTCCGTAATTTTGAGGGTCATCTCCTAAATCTAAAGATACTAAATTTTGATTGGGTGTGAATTTGAATCGTTTAGCAACAATTACTATTCCTCGATTATTGATGTCGAAATCAGTATCAGGCGATTTGACAGCGTTAATTAACGATTTGGCAACCACTGTAGTCATTTTAGGTTGTCTTGGATTGACTTCCATCGGTAAGTTGGAAGGGAGATCTCTAAAGTTGAGATATACAAAATAAGTAGTGACACCTTTTTGTGAAGGGGATTCGATAGTTCGAACAGCGCTAGCTTTAAAATTAAATGTTGAGCTCATAGTAAGCCTCCTAAAAATTTATTCAGCAAGTTGATTTTTCAATTGCTATACTAGTATTATATCTTTTTTAAAAAAAGAAACAATGAACCTAGGTTCTGTTTATGTTATAATAAAAATATGACTTTGAGAAAAAATGAAACACAACACAGAGAAATAGGAAATTTAATAAGAAAACATAGAGCGAGTTTAACAGACTTACCAAAATCTAGACAGGGATTTATAGATGATCGAAGCCAAAAATTTTTTGATTGTGATGATTGGATTAGTGAAAAGACGCTATGTAACTACGAAAATGGTAAAAATATTCCATCGTTAGAAAATATTCGTAACTTATCTATTGCTTTAGAAATTGATGAGCTTGAATTTGTTAAAGAAATATTGGACTTACTTTAATCAATTTCTATTTGAACTTAGATTTCCAAAACCAGTCTATATTAAGAATTTAATTTATAAGCATATTCTATCGAAGCTGCTGATAAATACGGCTTGACCATGGTCTTCACAGGCGTGAGACATTTTAGACATTAAGAACGTAAAGGAAAGAAAACAGTTTCTTTCCTTTTTTTGATTAAAAGACAGAACGAAACAGGATTAAAACGAACGTTTGTGATATAATATTAGTAAATAATTCGCAAAAGAGGTTGAGAGATGAAGCTGTTAGTTGTCGGTTCTGGTGGTCGTGAACATGCGATTGCTAAGAAGTTGCTTGAGTCAAAAGAGGTAGAAAAGGTTTTTGTAGCTCCTGGAAATGACGGAATGACTCTGGATGGTTTGGAGTTGGTAAATATCTCTATTTCCGAACATTCTAAATTGATTGAGTTTGCAAAAACCAACGATATTGCTTGGACCTTTATTGGTCCAGATGATGCCCTTGCGACTGGTATCGTGGATGATTTCCATGCAGCTGGTCTCAAAGCCTTTGGTCCGACAAGATTGGCAGCTGAGCTGGAGTGGTCCAAGGATTTTGCCAAGGAAATCATGGTCAAATACGGCGTTCCGACAGCAGCCTATGGCACGTTCTCAGATTTCGAGGAAGCCAAGGCCTATATCGAAAAGCAGGGTGCGCCTATCGTAGTCAAGGCGGATGGCTTGGCGCTTGGGAAAGGTGTCGTTGTTGCGGAGACGGTTGAGCAAGCAGTCGAAACCACTCATGAGATGCTTTTGGACAATAAATTTGGGGACTCAGGTGCGCGTGTGGTTATTGAGGAATTCCTCGACGGAGAGGAATTTTCACTTTTTGCCTTTGTCAATGGTGATAAGTTCTACATCATGCCAACGGCTCAGGACCACAAACGTGCCTATGATGGCGACAAAGGGCCTAACACGGGTGGTATGGGTGCCTATGCGCCAGTTCCACACTTGCCACAGAGCGTGATTGACACAGCAGTGGAGACTATTGTCAAGCCAGTCCTAGAGGGCATGATCCAAGAAGGGCGTCCATATCTGGGAGTTCTTTACGCAGGGCTTATCTTGACAGCTGATGGACCTAAGGTTATCGAGTTTAATGCTCGCTTTGGAGATCCTGAAACTCAGATTATTCTACCTCGATTAACCTCTGATTTTGCCCAAAATATTACGGATATCCTCGATGGCAAGGAGCCAAACATCACCTGGACGGACAAGGGTGTGACTCTGGGTGTGGTTGTCGCATCTAACGGTTATCCGCTAGACTATGAAAAAGGTGTCAAGTTACCAGCCAAGACAGAAGGTGACATTATCACCTATTATGCAGGGGCTAAGTTTGCGGAAAATAGCAGAGCACTGTTATCAAACGGCGGACGTGTCTATATGCTCGTCACCACAGCAGATACTGTCAAAGAAACTCAAGACACCATCTACCAAGAACTCGCCCAACAAAAAACAGAAGGCCTCTTTTACCGAAAAGATATCGGAAGTAAAGCTATTCGATAAAGGTATAAGAAAAAGCGATGCAGTCGTCAAGTACGTTAATAGTCGTTTGATTTGCGAGCGTTAGCGAGCTAATATAGAACAATCACCGCTGTTGTGCAAGAACGATTGAATGACAATACAATTGTTCAGGGAAATTGGAAGACCTTGGGCTTCCGATTTAGGCATGAGACACCTTTGGTGGCTGCTGCCGTCCCTCACAACCTAAGGTGATTGAAAAAAGAAAGGAAAGAAAAGGAAAATCATGACCAAACCAATTATTTCCATCATCATGGGCTCAAAATCCGACTGGGCAACCATGAAAAAAACAGCAGAAGTCCTAGACCGCTTCGGTGTAGCCTACGAGAAGAAGGTTGTCTCTGCCCATCGCACACCTGATCTCATGTTCAAGCATGCCGAAGAAGCGCGTAGTCGTGGTATCAAGATCATCATCGCAGGTGCAGGTGGCGCAGCTCATTTGCCAGGGATGGTCGCAGCTAAAACAACCCTTCCAGTCATTGGTGTGCCCGTAAAATCGCGTGCCCTTAGTGGTGTGGACTCGCTTTACTCTATCGTACAGATGCCGGGTGGCGTACCTGTTGCGACAATGGCTATCGGTGAAGCAGGAGCGACAAACGCTGCCCTCTTTGCCCTTCGTCTCCTTTCAGCAGAAGATCAGGCTATCGCGACAGCTTTGGCAGATTTTGCAGAAGAACAAGGAAAAATCGCAGAGGAGTCGACAAATGAGCTCATCTAAAACAATCGGAATTATCGGTGGCGGCCAGCTGGGTCAAATGATGGCCATTTCTGCTATCTACATGGGCCACAAGGTTATCGCGCTGGATCCTGCTGCAGATTGCCCGGCCTCTCGCGTGGCGGAAATCATCGTGGCTCCTTATAACGATGTGGATGCTCTTCGTCAGTTGGCGGAGCGCTGTGATGTTCTTACCTATGAATTTGAAAATGTCGACGCCGATGGTTTGGATGCTGTCATCAAGGATGGACAACTCCCTCAAGGGACAGACCTGCTTCGCATTTCCCAAAATCGGATTTTTGAAAAGGACTTTCTCTCAAATAAGGCTCAAGTCACTGTAGCACCATACAAGGTTGTGAATTCTAGCCAAGACTTGGCGGAGATTGATCTGTCCAAAAACTATGTCCTCAAGACTGCGACTGGTGGCTACGATGGGCATGGGCAAAAGGTCATTCGCTCAGAAGCAGACTTGGAAGAAGCCTATGAACTAGCAGATTCAGCTGACTGTGTCTTGGAAGAATTTGTTAATTTTGACCTTGAAATTTCTGTTATCGTCTCAGGAAATAGCAAGGATGTGACAGTCTTCCCAGTTCAGGAAAATGTCCACCGTAACAACATTCTATCTAAGACCATTGTGCCAGCTCGCATTTCTGAGAGTTTAGCAGACAAGGCCAAAGCTATGGCAGTGAGAATCGCTGAGCAACTCAACTTGTCTGGAACACTTTGTGTGGAAATGTTTGCGACAGCTGATGACATCATTGTCAACGAGATTGCCCCGCGTCCACACAATTCAGGACACTACTCAATCGAAGCCTGTGACTTCTCTCAGTTTGATGCCCATATTCTAGGTGTTCTCGGAGCACCATTGCCAGCCATCAAACTACATGCCCCAGCCGTCATGCTCAATGTTCTCGGCCAGCATGTCGAGGCTGCTGAGCAATATGTGACAGAAAATCCAAGCGCCCACCTCCACATGTATGGTAAAATAGAAGCGAAGCACAACCGCAAGATGGGACATGTGACTTTGTTTAGTGATGAATCAGATAGTGTGGATGAGTTAGGGAAAGGGATTGATTTTTAGGACAAGTCTATGATACAAATAATCGTTAACGCTTTTGTTGAAAAGGATAAGACTGGAGCAGTTGTCGAAGTCTTGTTTGCTAGCAGTGATCACGAAAAGGTAAAGGCTAAATATGAAAAGCTAGTTGCTCTATATCCTGAAAACTATTTAGCAATTTATGATTTACCATTGGATACCGATCTCAATGAATTACTACACTATCCATCTGTGTTTATTGGAAAAGAGGAGTTTGAGTAGAAATCTTGGTTTACCTAGATAGCTTATTCCCAACAGCTTAAGAAGAAAGGAAAAATGAACAACATGATTAACCGTTACTCTCGCCCTGAGATGGCGAATATTTGGAGTGAAGAAAATAAATACCGTGCTTGGCTTGAGGTGGAAATCTTGGCTGACGAGGCATGGGCTGAGTTGGGGGAAATCCCTAAGGAAGATGTAGCTTTGATTCGTGAAAAAGCGGACTTTGACATCGACCGTATTTTGGAGATTGAGCAGGAGACGCGTCACGATGTGGTGGCTTTCACGCGTGCAGTTTCTGAGACGCTTGGTGAAGAGCGTAAGTGGGTCCACTATGGTTTGACTTCTACCGACGTGGTGGATACGGCCTACGGTTATCTTTACAAGCAGGCCAACGACATCATCCGTCGTGACCTTGAAAACTTCACTAACATCATCGCTGATAAGGCTAAGGAGCACAAGTTTACCATCATGATGGGACGTACCCACGGTGTGCACGCTGAACCTACAACCTTTGGTCTGAAATTGGCGACTTGGTATAGCGAAATGAAGCGCAACATCGAGCGTTTCGAGCATGCGGCTGCTGGAGTGGAAGCTGGTAAGATTTCTGGTGCGGTTGGTAACTTTGCAAATATCCCACCATTTGTTGAAAAATACGTCTGCGACAAGCTTGGTATCCGTGCCCAAGAAATCTCTACACAGGTGCTTCCTCGTGACCTTCACGCTGAGTACTTTGCAGTACTTGCAAGTATCGCGACTTCTATCGAACGTATGGCAACGGAGATCCGTGGTCTTCAAAAATCAGAACAACGCGAAGTAGAAGAATTCTTTGCTAAAGGGCAAAAAGGGTCTTCAGCAATGCCTCACAAACGTAACCCTATCGGTTCTGAAAATATGACAGGTCTTGCGCGTGTTATCCGTGGTCACATGATTACAGCTTATGAAAACGTCGCACTCTGGCACGAACGTGATATTTCTCACTCGTCAGCTGAGCGCATCATCACACCAGATACAACTATTTTGATCGACTACATGCTCAACCGTTTTGGAAATATCGTCAAGAACTTGACGGTCTTCCCAGAAAATATGATACGCAACATGAACTCTACGTTTGGTCTTATCTTTAGCCAACGTGCCATGTTGACCTTGATTGAAAAAGGCATGACCCGTGAGCAAGCCTATGACCTGGTGCAACCAAAAACAGCTTACTCTTGGGACAATCAAGTAGACTTTAAACCACTTCTTGAAGCAGATCCAGAAGTGACATCACGCCTCACACAAGAGGAAATCGACGAAATCTTCAACCCTGCATACTATACCAAACGAGTGGATGATATCTTTGAACGTATAGGACTGGGTGATTAATTAAAAAAAGAGGCTGGGCATCCAGTCTCTTTAAAATCAGAAAACCGCATCTTATCAGGTGTTGACATACCTTGATAAGATGCGGTTTATTTTGGAAAGATTTATTTCTTTTTCTTCTGAAATTGAGTTTTATACTCAGCTCTCATTAGGTTTTAGGATATAAATCTTTCATTTTATCTTATTGAATCCATTCGCCGTCAGCATTTACAGCGTAGCCATCAATTGTTGTGTTGACAGCTAAGGCTCCTGAAGGGTATGAATAATACCATTTATCTTCAACTTGGAACCAACCAGTTTTCATTGTACCTGAGTTGTCAAGATAATACCATGTATCTCCTTGGTTGACCCAGCCGGTTTGCATGGCACCTGAGTCGTTGAGATAGTACCATGATCCACCTTGATCGATCCAACCAGTTTGCATAGCACCTGAGTTATCAAGATAATACCATGTACCATTTACTTTCTGCCAACCAGTTTTCATTACACCAGACTCATCTAGGTAGTACCATGCTCCGTCTTTAACCCAACCGGTCTTCACTTTATCTGCATGATCATAGTAATACCATTTGCTTTCAATTAATTTCCATCCAGGTTTACTATTTTTACCATCTGCTAATTGATGAGTGATTCCGTTAGCAGAGTTAGATTCAGCCTTAGGCCCGCTTTCAACAACTACTTTGAAAGGAGTTTCTGTTCGGCTAGGCTCTTCCTTAGGAATGTCTAGTCTAGGTTTTTCTTCTGCGATTGGAGCAAGGCCATTCTCATCGCCGACATGTGTAATTGGTGCTCCGAATTCCACAATTTGATCGACAGGTTCTTTGGTTACTTGACTATCTAGAACTGTTTCGCTGGCCTTTCCATTTTCAGTAAGAACAGATACGTAAGAAGTGCGTTCACCTAGAACTCCAGCTTTGACAACTTTTTCTTGGCCTGCTGGGAGATTCGGATTTTCTTTTCGAATGACTTTAAACGGAATGCTTTCTGTTTTCACAACTAGTTCAGGTTTGGTTTCAACGTTAGCAGCTAGTTCATTTTCATCTAGGCTTCCTGAATGAGTTGCAGATGGTTTGAGGCCTTGAAGAGCGGCCTTGAGCTTACCTACTAGTGCGTCTAATTCAGCTTGTTTGCTGCGGTTGAGGTTAAGGTTCAGTCCATCTTTTGCTGCCTTGAGTGCAGCTAGGCTCTCTGTGCTGTATCCGTCTAAGTTTGTAGGAATTTTAGCTAATTCTTCGCGGAGAGCATTATAATTAGCACGGAAGTAGTCTTTGTTGTGGTCTGCAAAGGCAGCCATGAGTTCAAAGATTTCCTCTTCCTTGTATTCAGCGCTTGGTTTATCTGCCCATATAGCTAACATACTACCAACTGTTGGAAGGTCAACTTCAGGATATTTGGTAGAAGCTAGTTGATTGAATGGAACTTTTCCAGAATTTTCAATTGCCTTTGAAAGAGGATAAGCTTCATCTTGTTTGTGATTTCCTAAAACATAGTACCAGTCACCGTTGGTATTCAAGAACTTATAGCCTTTGCTTGCCAGGTATTGAGGTGACGCAAGGTTGTAGCCCCACCAGCCTTTAGACCAGTAAGAAATCAAGACATCCTTATCGAATTCAGCATCATCCTTGTCTTCATAGTAGAAGCCATCGTTGAAGGCCATTGGTTGTAGCCCTCTTTCTTTGGCCATAGCAGCAAGGCTGTTAGAATAGTCTGCGAACTTGTTATAGAGTCCATACCATTTGAGGTAGTACCAACCTTGGGCGTTGGTCGCATCATTGGCATATTCATCTGTACCATAGTTGAATATCTTTGATTTATCAGCAAAGTAATCCATATACTTACCGATAAGGGCTTTGGTAAAGTTAAGGGCTTCTTGATTTTCAAGGTCCATGGTTGTTTTTGAGACCTTATCAAAGTTGGCTTGAGGATTCGCGATGCCAAGTTTTTCCATGGCGACCAGCATAGCATCCATATGTCCTGGGCTATTAATAGCTGGAATCAGACCAATACCTTTTTCCTTAGCGTATTTGGCAAGTTCTGTCACTTCTGCCTGTGTCAGTGCAGTACCGTTTGGATCGTCGTAGTAAGCTTTAGTTCCTTCGATAATAGCTTTTTTAACGTCATCACTAGCATAGGTTTTTCCGTTGGCAGTAATGGTCATATCATCGAGTAGGAAGCGAAGGCCATCATTTCCTAGAAGGAGGTGGGCATCAGAGTAGCCGAGCTCACTCGCCTTGTCTACGATGCGTTTGAGTTGATCTAGAGAGAAGTATTTGCGACCTGCATCGATGGAAATGACTTTATTCTTATTCAGTTTTTCAAGTTCGCGTTTAGCATCCTCTTCTTTTTGTGCTTCAGGGGTTAAGGCCAAGTTTTTAATAGCTTCTTGAAGGTTTACGATTGCTTGATCAATCGTGTCTTGTTGAGCACGGCTGAGGTTGCTATCGAGTGAACGGATGGCTTTTTCAGCTTCTTTTACAGCAGCAAAACTTTCAGCAGTATAGCGGTTAGAGTCTTTTGGAATAGTTTCTAGTGCTTTTTCTGCAGGTTGGTAGTTGGCTGCAAAGTATTCAGCGTTGGCATTTGCAAAATGACGCATAAGTTTGAAGAGGCGAGATGGTGAATAACGTGCAGATGGGGTATCGGCCCAAGCAGCTACCATACCACCGATGATTGGGACATCAGCTCCTTCTGTTTTGGGTACAGAAGTGATTGGTGTATTTTTAATACCATTGAGCCCCTGATCGAGATTGTACCAACCTTGACCATCAGCGTTTCGTCCGAGGACGTAGTACCAAGCATCGTTGGTATTAAGAATTTGGTGGCCTTTTTCAGCAAGTAGTTTAGAAGAAGCAACGTCATAACCACCCCAACCGCCAGTCCACATAGAAACGATGATATCTTTGTCAAAACTACCAAAGCTTGTGTCGCTATTGTAGTAGATACCGTCGTTAAAGGCCATTGGTTTGAGACCGTGTGATTTTACAATACGAGCAAGGTCATTGGCGTAAGAGATGAATTTCTCATATCCTTTTTCAGGGTAGCCTTCATTTGGATAATATTTATCAGCTTGAAGCACGCTCCAACCTTTAGCATTGGTTGCATCATTGGCATATTCATCTAAACCAATATTGAAGATTTCAGATTTGTTAGAGAAGTAGTTAGCGTATTTGTCAATCAAAGTTTTTGTAAAATCAACTGCTTGTTTATTATTTAAGTCAACAGTTCGTTCAGATTTTGTACCAAAATAATCAAAGTTAGGATTTTCAATGCCAAGTTCTTTCATAGCATGGAGAATAGCATCCATATGTCCAGGACTATTGACAGTTGGAATCACTCCAATTCCTTTATCTTTGGCATAATTAATCAAATCTGTCATCTGACTTTCAGTGAGATGGTTACCATTTGGATCATCGTAATAAGCATTTGTTCCATTTTCAATGGCGCGTTTGACATCATCACTCGAGTAGGTTTTATCGCCCACTTTCATAGACATATCATCCAGCATGAAACGGAGGCCATCGTTCCCTACCAAGAGATGAAGATCTGTGTAACCATATTCTTTCGCTTTATCGATGATTTCTTTGAGCTGCTCAGGTGAGAAATATTTACGTCCGGCATCAATTGAAACGATTTTTCGTTTAGCTAATTTTTCGTTTTCAGTTGCAGCACCTTCCTTTCCTGCCTCTGTTGCCGGTTTGTCAGCCTCTGCTTTCGGTTCATCTTTCTTAGCATCTTTTTCAGCTGGTTTATCCTTGTCAGCTTCTGGTTTATCAGTCTTATCTGTATCCGACTCTTTAGAATTAGCCTCTTTCGGAACTTCCTTTTTAGGGCTAGTTTCCTCTGCCTTTTTATCGGTAGTTTCTTTTTCAGCAGAAGTTGGAGTTACCACTTCTTCTTTATCACTAGGAGTTGAACTAACTTCCTCTTGTGGTTTTTCTTCTGTTTTTGGAAGACTAGCTACCGTATCAGTAGTCGGAGTTTCCGTTTCTACAGTTTTTGGAGCTTCTGGTTGAAGCTCTGCTTTAGGTGTTTCCTCAGTCCGATTTTCGGATGGTTGAGGGGAATCGGAAACCGTATGGATGGTCGGTTGGTTTTCCGTAGTAGTAGGAGTAACTCCATCGGCTGCAACAGCCTGTGCTTGGAAGGCAAATCCAATTAGAACAGAAGCTGCTCCTACAGCGTATTTACGAATGGAAAAACGTTGTTGTTTTTCTTGTTTCATTGCAAAACCTCCTGATTGTATTTTATATTGATAGCGTTTACATAAAACAACACCCTTATTTTATTTCTTATATTAATAAGAGTCAAGAGGAGGTGATAAAAAACTATAATAAGTATAAAAAAATATAAAATTTAAGCTTAAGATTTCAGATTGGTTGTAAAAGAAACATATATATATTTAGTAGAAATTTTTTAGCCCTATTTCTATAAAATACTCTACAAACTATAGAATCTACTATAAAAGGTAAGCGCTACCTTTTTGGTATGGTATAATAAACATAGAAAAAGCCCAAGCAAGGCTTAGGCTTTCTTCTTAGTGATCACGGTCACATGAAATGAATTTGATTTTGTAGTAATCTGCGCGTTTATATGTTTCGCTGTATGCGAGAACTTGACCAGTAGACTCTAGTTTAGTAGTCTTGGTTTGTAAAACGGTTGGGAATTGTTCATCGACCCCGAGGACCGAAGCCGCATGTTCTGGAGTTGGAAATGCTATTTCATTGATTTCTTCAAAATGTTCATCATTCATGTGAATGTGGTAATCCAATTTGAAACGGTTATAGATAGAGCTATAATATTCAAGATTTGGATAATTTGCGTTGATGTATTGTTCTGGAATGTAAGATGTATGGTAGATGTACACAACACCACCTGTTTCGCGTACGCGTTCAATCTTGTAGTAGAACTGATCTCCGCGTAGTCCAAGTTTTTCTAAGTAGCTTAGTTTGTTTCCACGCTCAATAGAAAGGACGGTAACTTTATCATCTTTAGTTTCAAAAACTTCTACATCTGAAAACTCTACGAGTTTGTGTTTGCGTGCGCGTGAAACGAATGTACCCTTTCCTTGTTGACGGACAATATAGCCATCCTTGGCAAGGTCGTTTAAAGCGCGAACAACTGTGATAGAACTAACATCATACATTGCAATCAATTCAGCTTCAGTGTAGAATTTATCTCCACTGGCAAATTGACCAGAAATGATTTTGTTCTTTAATTCATCTTTAATATATTGATACTTTGGAATTGCCATATTTTCACCTCGATTTTCCTTCTCCGTTAAAGATTTTACCATAAAACTGGAAAGAATAGTAGCCTTTTGAATAAAAAAATTAGAATAATAGGCTATAAGGTTAATTTACATAGGAATAAATAGAAAAACCTACATTTTTATACATGGTGCTAAAATGTTGTTATGACTATAGATTACAAGATTTTTATAAGTTTTTTGTGTAAAATTTAGTGAAAAATGAAAAAAATTGTGAAAACCTATTGACAAATGTAAGATATTGAGATATATTTACTATATCAACAAATGAAAGCGTAAACTTTATTGTCAGAAGGTAAGAATATGACACGATTTGAGATACGGGATGATTTTTATCTCGATGGAAAATCATTTAAGATTTTATCTGGCGCCATTCATTATTTTAGGGTTCCTCCAGAAGATTGGTATCATTCGCTCTATAACTTGAAGGCTCTTGGTTTTAATACAGTAGAGACTTATGTGGCCTGGAATTTACACGAGCCTCGTGAGGGTGAGTTTCACTTTGAAGGAGCTCTGGATTTGGAGCGATTTCTTCAGACAGCACAAGATTTGGGTCTCTACGCTATCGTTCGTCCCTCTCCCTTCATCTGTGCAGAGTGGGAATTCGGTGGTTTACCAGCCTGGCTCTTAACAAAGAATATGAGGCTTCGTTCCTCAGATCCAGCCTATATTGAAGCTGTCGGTCGCTACTATGACCAGCTCTTGTCACGGTTGGTTCCACATTTGTTGGACAAGGGTGGCAATATCCTCATGATGCAGGTTGAAAATGAGTATGGTTCTTATGGAGAAGATAAGGCTTATCTGAGAGCCATTCGACAGTTGATGGAAGAGCGTGGCGTAACCTGTCCTCTTTTTACATCAGATGGTCCATGGAGAGCTACTTTGAAAGCTGGAACCTTAATAGAAGATGACCTCTTTGTAACAGGGAACTTTGGTTCTAAGGCTCCGTACAACTTTTCACAGATGCAGGAATTCTTTGATGAGCATGGCAAGAAATGGCCGCTCATGTGTATGGAGTTCTGGGATGGTTGGTTCAATCGTTGGAAAGAACCGATTATCACACGTGATCCGAAAGAATTGGCAGATGCAGTTCGAGAGGTTTTGGAGCAAGGCTCTATCAATCTTTACATGTTCCACGGTGGTACAAACTTTGGTTTCATGAATGGTTGCTCGGCTCGAGGGACTTTGGACCTGCCACAAGTTACATCTTATGATTACGATGCCCTTCTGGATGAAGAAGGAAATCCAACTGCCAAATATCTGGCGGTCAAGAAGATGATGGCAACACATTTTCCAGAGTATCCGCAGTTGGAACCACTCTACAAAGAGAGTATGGAGTTGGATGCTATTCCACTAGTTGAAAAAGTTTCCTTGTTTGAAACCTTGGATAGCTTGTCTAGTCCTGTAGAAAGCCTTTATCCTAAAAAGATGGAGGAGCTGGGACAAAGTTATGGCTACCTACTCTATCGAACAGAAACAAACTGGGATGCAGAAGAAGAAAGACTTCGCATCATTGATGGTCGAGATAGGGCTCAGCTTTATATCGATGGTCAGTGGGTCGAAACCCAATATCAGACAGAGATTGGGGAAGATATTTTTTATCAAGGTGAAAAGAAAGCGCTGTCTCGATTAGATATCTTGGTAGAAAATATGGGGCGTGTCAACTATGGACACAAGTTCTTAGCGGATACGCAACGTAAGGGAATTCGGACAGGGGTTTGTAAGGATTTGCACTTCTTACTAAACTGGAAACACTATCCACTCCCACTAGACAATCCTGAGAAAATTGATTTTTCAAAAGGATGGACAGAAGGACAACCAGCCTTTTACGCTTATGATTTTACAATCGAAGCGCCAAAAGATACTTACCTAGACTTGTCTGAGTTTGGTAAGGGAGTTGCCTTTGTCAATGGGCAGAACCTAGGACGTTTTTGGAACGTTGGCCCAACCCTCTCGCTTTATATCCCTCATAGCTATCTCAAGGAAGGTGCCAACCGCATTATTATCTTTGAAACAGAAGGTGAATATAAAGAAGAGATTCATTTAACTCGAAAACCTACACTAAAACATATAAAGGGGGAAAACTTATGACAATTGTAGGATGCCGTATCGATGGACGTTTGATCCACGGACAAGTAGCCAATCTTTGGGCTGGAAAACTAAATGTTTCACGTATTATGGTTGTAGATGACGAAGTTGTCAACAATGACGTTGAAAAGAGTGGTTTGAAACTTGCGACACCACCAGGTGTAAAATTGAGTATTTTGCCAATTGAAAAAGCGGCAGCCAATATTCTTGCTGGTAAATATGATAGCCAACGTCTCTTTATCGTGGCTCGTAAACCAGACCGCTTCCTTGGTTTGGTCGAAGCAGGTGTACCAATTGAAACCCTTAATGTTGGGAATATGTCTCAAACACCAGAAACTCGTGCCATTACACGTTCTATCAACGTAGTGGACAAGGATGTGGAAGATTTCCACAAATTGGCAGAAAAAGGTGTTAAACTGACTGCTCAAATGGTTCCAAATGATCCAATTTCAGACTTTTTGAGCTTATTAAAATAGGAAAAAATTTTTAGGAGGTCATTGTTATGATACAATGGTGGCAAATTCTACTTCTCACTTTGTACTCAGCTTATCAAATCTGTGATGAGTTGACGATCGTTTCATCTGCAGGTTCCCCTGTATTTGCTGGTTTCATTACTGGTTTAATCATGGGAGATGTGACTACTGGTCTGCTTATCGGTGGTAACTTGCAGCTATTCGTTCTTGGGGTTGGTACCTTCGGTGGTGCTTCTCGTATCGACGCAACTTCTGGTGCGGTTCTTGCAACAGCATTCTCAATCTCTCAAGGTATTGATACAGACCTTGCGATTACAACAATCGCTGTGCCAGTAGCAGCTCTCTTGACTTACTTCGACGTTCTTGGACGTATGACAACTACTTTCTTTGCACACCGTATTGATGCTGCAATCGAACGCTATGACTACAAAGGAATCGAACGCAACTACTTGCTTGGTGCGATTCCATGGGCTCTATCTCGTGCCCTTCCAGTCTTCTTCGCCCTTGCTTTCGGTGGAGAATTCGTACAAGGTGTTGTAAACCTTGTTAAAGAATACCAATGGGTTGCAGACGGTTTGACTCTTGCAGGTCGTATGCTTCCAGGTCTTGGATTCGCTATCTTGCTTCGTTACCTTCCAGTTAAACGTAACCTTCACTACCTTGCTATGGGATTTGGTTTGACAGCTATGTTGACTGTTCTTTACTCAAACGTACAAAGTCTTGGTGGAGCAGTTGCTGGTATCATTAGCACTCTTCCTGCTGAAGTTGCTGAAAAAATTGGCTTTGTTAACAACTTCAAAGGATTGTCTATGATCGGTATCTCTATCGTGGGTATCTTCCTTGCAGTTGTTCACTTCAAGAACAGCCAAAAAGTTGCTGTAGCAGCACCTTCTACACCATCAGAAAGTGGGGAAATTGAAGATGACGAATTCTAATTACAAATTAACAAAAGAAGATTTTAATCAAATTAACAAACGTAGCTTGTTCACTTTCCAATTGGGATGGAACTACGAACGTATGCAAGCATCAGGTTACCTATACATGATCTTGCCACAATTGCGTAAAATGTATGGAGATGGAACTCCTGAGTTGAAAGAAATGATGAAAGTTCATACTCAATTCTTCAACACTTCACCATTCTTCCACACAATCATCGCTGGTTTTGACCTTGCCATGGAAGAAAAAGATGGCGTTGTCTCTAAAGATGCGGTTAACGGTATCAAGACAGGTTTGATGGGACCATTCGCTCCTCTTGGAGATACTATCTTTGGTTCACTTGTACCTGCTATCATGGGATCTATCGCTGCAACAATGGCTATCGCTGGTCAACCTTGGGGTATCTTCCTTTGGATTGCAGTTGCAGTAGCTTATGACATCTTCCGTTGGAAACAGTTGGAATTTGCCTACAAAGAAGGGGTTAACCTTATCAACAACATGCAAAGTACATTGACAGCTTTGATTGAAGCTGCATCTGTACTTGGTGTCTTCATGATGGGTGCTCTTGTAGCAACAATGATCAACTTTGAAATTTCTTACAAGTTGCCAATCGGTGAAAAGATGATTGATTTCCAAGACATCTTGAACCAAATCTTCCCACGTTTGCTTCCAGCAATCTTTACTGCCTTTATCTTCTGGTTGCTTGGTAAGAAAGGTATGACTTCTACTAAAGCTATCGGTATCATTATCGTGCTTGCCTTGGCTCTTTCTGCCTTTGGTAAATTTGCACTTGGAATGGGCGCATAATTTATGACGAAATCATTAATTTTAGTGAGCCACGGTCGTTTCTGTGAAGAACTTAAAGGTAGCACTGAAATGATCATGGGTCCACAAGACAATATTCATGCAGTGGCTCTTCTTCCAGAAGATGGTCCAGAAGAATTTACTGCGAAATTTGAAGCTGCTATTGAAGGATTGGATGATTTCCTAGTCTTTGCGGATCTTCTCGGTGGAACACCATGTAACGTGGTCAGTCGTTTGATCATGGAAGGTCGTGACATCGAACTTTATGCAGGAATGAATCTTCCAATGGTGATTGAATTTATCAATGCGAGCCTTACAGGTGCAGATGCGGACTATAAGAACCGTGCTGCAGAAAGCATTGTGAAAGTTAATGACCTGTTAGCTGGCTTCGATGATGACGAAGATGAATAAGATGTGACAACGTGAAAATCAGAGGGAAAATAGGCGATAGGAGGATGGAGCGATTCTCCGACGATAATCGATCTTTTTCCCAAAGATTTTAGTTGGAACTCGATTCAATAAGATGTGATAACGTGAAAATCGTTAGAGCATTTTATATAGAATATACATGGGAATGGGGCTTACTCCCATTCCCATATTTAATAGAAAAAGAGGAACTCAATGCTACATTATACAAAAGAAGACTTGCTCGAATTGGGTGCAGAAATCACTACACGTGAAATCTACCAACAGCCTGATGTATGGAAAGAAGCTTTTGAATCTTATCAAGCAAAAGGTGAAGAAATTGCAGCTTTCCTACAAGGAATTGCTGATAAACATAACTATATCAAGGTTATCTTGACAGGTGCGGGGACTTCTGCTTATGTAGGAGATACCTTGGTACCTTACTTTAAGGAAGTCTATGACGAACGCAAATGGAATTTCAATGCTATTGCGACAACAGATATCGTTGCCAATCCAGAAACTTATTTGAAAAAAGATGTGGCAACTGTCCTTGTATCCTTTGCTCGTAGTGGGAACTCGCCTGAAAGTGTGGCGACTGTTGATTTGGCCAAGGCCTTGGTAGATGAGCTTTACCAAGTGACGATTACTTGTGCAGCAGATGGTAAATTGGCTCTTCAAGCTCATGGAGATGACCGCAATCTCTTGCTCTTGCAACCAGCTGCCTCTAATGATGCTGGCTTTGCCATGACTTCTAGCTTTACGTCTATGATGTTGACAGCTCTCTTGGTCTTTGATCCTACAGAATTTGCTGTTAAAGCTGAACGTTTTGAAGTTGTATCTAGTCTTGCCCGTAAAGTTCTAGACAATGCAGAAGATGTCAAAGAGTTGGTTGACCTAGACTTTAACCGTGTCATCTATCTAGGCGCTGGTCCTTTCTTTGGGCTTGCTCATGAAGCTCAGCTCAAGATTTTGGAATTGACAGCTGGCCAAGTGGCGACCATGTATGAAAGTCCAGTCGGCTTCCGTCACGGTCCAAAATCTCTTATCAACGAAAATACAGTTGTTTTGGTCTTTGGTACAACAACAGACTACACTCGCAAGTACGACTTGGACTTGGTTCGTGAAGTTGCTGGTGACCAGATTGCTCGTCGTGTTGTGCTTTTGAGTGATCAAGCCTTTGGTCTTGAAAATGTCAAAGAAGTGGCCCTTGGTTGTGGCGGTGTCTTGAACGATATTTACCGTGTCTTCCCTTACATCGTTTATGCCCAACTCTTTGCCCTATTGACTTCACTCAAGGTAGAAAATAAACCAGATACACCGTCTCCTACAGGTACAGTAAACCGTGTGGTACAGGGTGTTATCATCCACGAATATCAAAAGTAATACTCTTCGAAAATCTCTTTAAACCATGCTAGTGTCGCCTTGCCGTAGATATATGATACTGACTCTGTCAGTTCTATCCACAACCTCAAAACAGTGTTTTGAGCTGACTTCGTCAGTTCTATCCACAACCTCAAAGCGGTACTTTGAGCAACCTGTGGCTAGCTTCCTAGTTTGCTCTTTGATTTTCATTGAGTATAAGACAGTGTTTATGAATTCTTGACAAGAGGATTTGTATATCATCAGGCAAACCATAGATTGTCAAGGCGCTTTCTATGGTTTGTTTGCTTGAGAGAAATAGTAAAAGGAGAACAGAATGAAAGCATACACAGAGCGTGTGTTTGGAAATGTTAAGGGACAAGATATTTTGGCCTATCGATTTGAAACTGACAGTGGCTACCAACTTGAGGTTATGACTTATGGTGCGACTATCTTGCGCTATGTCACACCTGACAAGGCTGGAAATTTTGCCAACGTTATATTGGCGTTTGATGACTTTGATAGCTATGTAGGCAATAGTCCCAAGCATGGAGCGAGCGTAGGTCCTGTGGCGGGACGTATTGCAGGTGCGACCTTTGAGCTTAATGGCAAGACCTATGACCTTGAAGTCAACAATGCTAGCAACTGTAACCATAGTGGTTCAACTGGTTGGGATTCCAGCTTGTTTGAATTGGTCGAGGTGAGCGACCATGGCTTGACTCTCTACACAGAGCGTACAGATGGGACAGGAGGGTTCCCTGGAAATCTCAAGATTTGGATCAGTTACCACTTAGAAGAAACTGGTGCCTATGAAATCAGCTACAAGGTGACAACCGATCAAGATACGCTGGTCAATCCAACCAACCACAGCTATTTCAACTTGTCTGGTGATTTCACGCAGACGATTGACCGCCATGTCTTCCAACTAAATACAGAGGGCATTTACCCAATCGCTCCCGACGGTGTTCCTGCCAAAACTCCAGATGCCAATCGTGATGTGGTTAAACACATCTACAATGGTGCCTTGTTGAAGGATATCTTTGCAGAGGAAGATGAGCAAATCCAGCTGGTATCTGGTTTGGATCATCCATTCGCTCTTCCTGCAGGTCATGACAATGCTGGATTCCTTTATGACCAAAACTCAGGTCGCTTCCTGCTTTTCAAGACAGAAGCTCCTTGCTTTGTAGTTTACACAGCAAACTTTGTGGATGAGAGTGTCATCATAGGAGGTCAGCCAATGGTACAGCACAATGGGATTGCCCTTGAAGCGCAAGCTTTACCAGATGCCATTCACAGTGACCTCAAAGACCAAGTCATTCTCAAAGCAGGTCAAACCTTTACAAGCAAGACACGTTATGAGCTTGTTGTGAAATAAAAGGATAGGAATTTCTACTTTTTTGGGAATAGTATTTACCTTATAACATTAGTAGAAATGGGCAAAGAATAGGAAAATATGATATAATTTAATATTGAAAATACCTGTCCTATCTAAAGGATAAAAGGAGAAAAAAATGAAGAAAATTGTATTTGCTAGCGCCTTGGCTTTGACTTTAGCTGGAGCAGTTTTGACAAATGATGTTTTTGCCAATGACAGACTTGTGGCAACACAATCTGCAGATGGTAGAAATGAAAATGTCTTGAGTTCAGAAGTGCTTAACCCTGCTAGTGGCAATGTTTTGGTTGGATTAAAGGGAGAATTTTTGACTCCAGACCAACAAGCTATCTTAGATGCCATCAATGCTATCCGTAAAGAGGCAGCTGACGAAGGCTTGGTAGATAAGTATGTTCCTATCAAATGGTCGACTGACCTAGAAAAGGCAGCTTTTGCCAGAGCTGCAGAAGCTTCTGTAACCATGGACCATACTCGTCTTTCTGGTAAAGAAATCTGGAGCGCCTTCCCATCAGGAAACAGTGTACTAGGAGAAAACTTGGGTTGGAACCATGATGGTTTTCTAAAAGCTCTTGAACAATGGCGTGCTGAAAAAGCAGACTACGTGAAGAAAAAATCAGGTGATTCAGCAAAAGGTGGCTCTGGTCATTATGAAACTTTGATTAGCCCTAAATTTACACATATGGGGATTGCTGCCTTTAAGAATCCAAACAACCCATATAATGCCGTAACGATTGCTCAGGCTTTTGGTGATGCTGCTACTTCAGAAGAATTGGTAGGCAGTTACGGTCCGGCTATCCAGTATGCAGAAGTGACTTCATCTAACTTGTCAACAGTTAAAAATAAAGCAGTCGTAGTTGAAAAAGCGCTGAAAGAATTTAGAACTTCTAGTTCAGACCAATCTGGTTGGGTGAAAACAGATGGAAAATGGTATTTCTATGAGTCTGGTGATCTGAAGACAGGCTGGGTGAAAACAGGTGGTAAATGGTACTACTTGGATGACCTAGGTGTCATGCAGACAGGATTTGTAAAAGTAGATGGTAGCTGGTATTACTTGAGTAGCTCAGGTGCTATGTTTACAGGCTGGGGTACAGACGGAAATAGATGGTTCTACTTTGATGGCTCAGGAGCTATGAAGACAGGCTGGCTCAAAGAAAATGGAATCTGGTACTACCTTGATGCGTCTGGTATCATGAAGACAGGTTGGTTTAAAGTTGGCCAATACTGGTATTATGCATATGGCTCTGGAGCTTTGGCAGTCAGCACAACAACACCAGACGGTTATAAAGTAAATGGCAACGGTGAATGGGTAAACTAGAAACTAAAGAGTTGCTTTCATAACTTTAGATAATCTATATTTGTTACTATAATTTTAAAGATGGAGAGAAGAAATAGTGCTTCTCTTCATTTTTTGTTGACAGTTTATTTCTGAAAAATCGTAAAGTAAGTGTGGTGGGAAGTTCGTCTTAGCTTTTTCAAATCAGTTAATTACTTAGTTACTTGATTTTTCCCATCCGTTCAATTGTATATCTATCCCTAGAATCTTTTTTGAAATTGATGTATAATGGAAAGAGTTGTATATTTTACAATAAATTAACATACTAATTTAAAAATGTAAAAAGAGGGGAATATGAATTTCAAAACTAGTGGAGAAGAAAGACAGAATTTCTCATTAAGAAAATTGGCAGTTGGTCTTGTATCTGTGGCAGTTGCGTGTTTCTTTTTGATGGGAACTGGCCTACAGACTGTATCTGCCCAAGAATCTCATACCGTTAATTATACTTATGTTTTAGAGTCGGATTTAACTGACGAAGAGAAGGGTCTCTTGGTTACATCCCTACCACAAGTAGCGGAAGAAACAGACGCTACCTACTATCTGGTTTATCGAGCAAATCAAGTATTGCCCAATACGGGTACTAGCTCTCCATTGGGGACTGTTGCCTTGGTGGCAGGTCTTAGTTTATTGGTTGTAGTAGTTCTTAAGGGACCTGATGGCAAGAGCAAGATTAGTCGATTCTTGTTAGTAACAGCTCTAGGCAGTCAGTTGCTGTCTCCAACTGTCCTTGCTTTGACGAGCGAGACACTAGCTGCTTATAACACCCAATTATCGGTCCAGGCAGGAGATGCCTTGCCAGCTCCGGTTGATATTCCTGGTTACACTTATCTAGGATTTGTAGAAAACAAACCAGCTCTTTCTGTACCGACAACTAGCAAACCAGCAGAATCTACTGGAAATCAAGAGATTAAATTAGAAAACAGTCAATCTAAGGAAGTGGTTACTACTCATTCAGCAGATTCGACTATGGGAACTGAATTTGTCAAGCAATCAAATGACAGCAAGTCTAACTTAGAAAATGAAGATAGCTCAGTAGTAATGACTGTGTATCCTAAAAATGAGGATACTAGTCAGCAAACGAAAGTTCCTCAGAGTCAGGAGAGTAAGGATAGCCATGCTGTAAAAGGTGAGGAGTCAGACCAAAAACAAGAACAGGCTACAGCTCCTGCAACAAATTCAAGCCAAACTGATGGGAATCAAGAACAGTCAAAACCAGTACTGCCAGCTCCGCAAAGCCCAGTGGTAGAGAATCAACAAGGAGGAACATCTTCTCCTGTAGAGCCTCAACCACAAGAAAATAATGAAACTGTAGTGCAAACAAAAGGGACACAAGAGTCAGGTCATGAGGGCGAGTCCCTGGTTCAACCAGTGCTACCAGCCTATACGGATCCGATCAGCACTCAAGGGACCCAAGAATCAGGTCATGAGGGCGAGGCTCTAGTTCAACCAGTGCCACCAGCCTATACAGACCCAATCAGCACTCAAGGCACCCAAGAACCAGATCATGAGGGTGAAGCCCTGGTTCAACCAGAACTACCAGTCTACACAGCTCCTCAGGATGAAGTTGTTGAACCAACAGTGCCAGAGTCTACAGAAGTTGTTAGCAGTAAGGGTACCCAGGAAATAGGCCACGAAGGTGAGGCTGCTGTAGCAGAGGCCCTCCCTGAACTGCCTTTGACAAGTAATCATCGTACAGTAACAGAAACCATTCCTCATGAAACTGAAGAAATCGAAGATGCGACCATCTTAAAAAATCGCAGAGAAATTGCTCAGGAAGGAAAAGACGGTTTACGGACAATCGAGTATGAAGATTATCTCGTAGATGGTAAGGTGGAAGCGAGCAGGGAAATCTCACGTACAGAAGTAGAGCCAACCAAAGAGATTGTCAAGGTTGGTAGTCTTGTTAAAACCAAACCAACAGTTGAAATCACTAATCTGGTGAAAGAGGAGAGCAAAAAATCAGTAGCAGTCAACTATCACTTAGATGATCCGACGTCTGCCTTTATTAAGGCCAAGGCCCAAATTTACCAAAATGGAACATTGGTCAAAGAGGTGAACTTGAAAGATCCATCAGCCCAACAAACGATTGATGGATTGGACTACTATACGTCATACAATCTTAAGACTTACCTGACCTATAATCTAGGACAATCTGATCAGGAAAGTACAGAAGTATCAACGAAAGATTTTCAGTTAGACTATAAAAAAATTGAAATCAAAGATGTGGATGAAGTGGGGCTCTATGGTAAGGCAGATGGTCACTACCGTCGTTATCTGAACTTATCAGAAGTACCAAGTGATTTATCACCTTATTTTGTCAAAGTCAAATCAGACAAGATGAAGGAAATGCTGCTACCAGTTAGCTCTATTAAGGAAACAGATGATGGGAAATACAAGGTAACCGTTGCCTTCAATGAACTGGTTCAAGAGGAAGGTTCAACATATAAGGATAACTATAGTTTCACAATTGATAAGCAAAAGCTTGCCAAGGACGGTGTCTATACTTCCTTTAAGAAACTGATTGCTGCCATGCAAGGCGATCTCGCTGGAACCTTTAAACTTGGAGCTGATATGACAGCTGATGAGGTGTCCTTAGCTAAGGGACAAACTAGCTATGTGACAGGAACTTTCACTGGTAATCTTATCGGTGCGAGTGATGGGCAGCCATTTGCGATTTATGACCTTAAGACAACCTTGTTTGATAACTTGACTAAGGCTACTGTGAAAGATATTGACCTTAAAGCGGTAGCGATTAAGAGTCAAGAAGACACAGCTAGCCTAGCAAAAGTGGCTACTAACAGCCAGATCAGTAATGTAGCTGTAGAAGGTCAATTGACAGGTAGCAAGTCAGTTGCAGGTTTGGTAGCGAAGGCTCAGGATACAGAAATAACCAATAGTTCCTTTACAGGTAGCATTCAGGCCAAGCATGTGGATGCCTCTCCTTACTATGTGGGAGGTATAGCAGGGCACTTATCTGGTAATAAGGCTAAGATTGATAAGGTAGCTGTTGATGCAAATATTTCTAGCAATGCCCGCAACAATGACCAATTTGCGGGAGGTATTGTAGGGAAAGTTCAAAGTGGTGCTTTGGTGTCTCATGCGCTAGCAAGTGGGACTATCCTCAATACGACAACCTATCCACGCGTCGGAGGTATAGCTGGTTCTACATGGCAAAATGGCCGTATCCATCATGTTGTTAGCACGGTCAATACTGGAGACGGCTATGCCATCACAGGAGACCAATATAAGGGAGCGGACATCAAAGATGCCAGCACTGCCGAGAACAAGAAGGCCGATCTCTATGCGACCCCAATCACCCAAGACCAGGCCAGAGAAAAGGTCCAGTCTTATGGGATGACAGTGACACTAAACGATACAGGTCAAACACTCAAGGCCAATCAGCACAGTGTGGACTATACTCAGTTAAGCCAAGGCCAAGCTAGTCGAAAAGTTGCTTATCACAATATCGAGAAATTGATGCCTTTCTATAATAAAGAGCTAGTGGTTCACTATGGAAATCAAGTTGATCCTACTGATAAGCTTTATACTACAGAACTGTTGGATGTCGTACCAATGAAGGACAATGACATCATCACAGATATTCAGGCCAATAAAGCAGCAATCAATAAACTGATGTTGCATTTTGCTGACAATACAATCAGTTATCTGGACGTCACTTACAAAGACGACTTCAAAAATACACAAATTGCAGAGTACAGCGTAGCAGGTAAAAACTTTATCTTTACGCCAGAGGCCTTTCTATCTGATTATACGAAAGTGACCAATCAAGTCCTAGCAGATTTGCAAGGGGTCGAATATGACTCAGCAGCCATGAGAAGAGTTCTGGGCATTGAGGCAGATGCTCCACTTGATCCGCTGTATTTGGACAAAGAATTTGAAAAAGTCAAGGCTAATATCGGCGAACATCTCCGTAAAGTGCTAACCATGGACAAGTCTATCAATACGATGGGAGATAGTGTAGCGACCTACATCAGTGAGAAAATCAAGAACAACAAGGAAGCTTTCTTGCTTGGTTTGACCTACCTCAATCGCTGGTACAATATCAACTATGATCACATCAATACCAAGGACCTCAATACCTATAAGTTTGACTTTGATGGCAATAGCACAGCTTCAACCTTGGATACTATCATTGCCCTAGGTCAGAGCGGTATGGAAAATCTCAAGGCATCAAATAATCCAATTGCCTATGAAACAACCCTGGCTGCTGCAAAAGGTCGCAAGACAGTGACTGATTTACTAGAGTCTTACAGAAAACTCTTCCTACCAACTAAAACCAATAATGAATGGTTGAAGACAAATACCAAGGCCTATATCGTAGAGAGTAAATCAGCGATTCCAGAAGTGCGTGCCAAACAAGAGTCAGCAACACCAGATAGTAACTATACGCTGGGAGTCTATGACCGTATTACGGCACCAAGTTGGAAATTAAAAAATATGCTCCTACCGCTATTGACATTGCCAGAAGAGGATGTTTATGTGATTTCAAACCTTTCTACCTTGGCCTTTGGTGGCTACGAACGCTACCGTGATCGTGTCAATAATATAGTCTTATCAGGAGAAGAATTGCGTCAGTATGTCCGTGGCAAGGTCGACCAGTCGGCTGAATGGCAACGAGACCACTATGATATCTGGTATCATCTCCTTTCACCAGAATACAAAGAGAAACTCTTCCGCTCAGTCATGGTTTCAGATGGCTTTGGTATGAAAGATAGCAATAGTAATTATTACTGGGCTACCCTGTCTGATAAGGCCATTGATTCTATCTACAACTTCTTTGGACCAACTGGTAAGTGGTATGGGGAAAGTAAAGGAGCCGGGGCCTATGCCAACGGTTCTGAGGTCCACTATGTCAGCGACCGCTTATTGGATAAATATGGAACATCTGTCTATACCCATGAAATGGTTCATAATTCTGATGGACATATTTACTTTGAAGGTAAAGGTCGTCGTGAAGGATTGGGAGCAGAGTTGTATGCCCTAGGATTGTTACAATCTGCTGATAGTCTAGATAAGGATGCTATTGTCTTGAATACTCTCTATAAAGGGGATAAGGATTCACCAACTCGCTTGCATACTTATGACCCGGCAAGCCGCTTCACATCAGCCGCAGCCTTGCAAGAGTATGTGCACGGTATGTACGATGTCTTGTATACCTTGGACGCTATGGAAGCCAATGCCATTTTAACTAAGTCTAACGATGTCAAGAAAAAATGGTTTAGAAAAATAGAGAATTTCTATATTGAGGACAAGTATCATAAACAAACGCATGCAGGAAACTCTGTTCGCCCATTGACAGATGCTGAAATAAGTAAGCTAACTAGTCTGGATGCCTTGATTGATAATGACATCATCAACCGTCGGGCTTACCGTGATAAGAGTGACTATACTCGTAATGGCTATCATCTTATCAGCATGTTCTCACCGATTTATGCTGCCCTCAGCAATCCAAAGGGTGCACCTGGTGACATCATGTTTAGAAAAACAGCCTATGAATTGTTGGCAGAAAAAGGATACCAAGATGGATTCTTACCATATGTATCCAACCAATACGCAGAAGAAGCTAAACGAAACGGGGACATTACCTATTCAGATTGGCACGGAAAAGATGTGGGAGTCATCACTGATAGTTTCGTCTTGAAAAATGTCTTTGCCAACCAATATGGTTCATGGGCTGATTTCAAGAAGGATATGTTTAATAAACGTATTCGCAAGCAAGACCAGTTGAAACCAATCACCATTCAGTATGAACTTGGTGTACCAAACAGCAGCAAGGAGATTACAATTCGTTCAGCTGCTCAAATGCAAGAACTCATCGATCAAGCAGTGGCGAAAGATGTGGCTAACATTGACCGTACGACAAGCCATGCTCCTGCAAGTTGGGTACACTTGTTAAAACAAAAAATCTACAATGCCTACCTGCGTAGCACAGATGATTTCAGAGAATCGATTTATAAATCATAAGAAAACTCCCTCAAGCTATCCTGTCTAAGTCAGTCTATCTTGCAGATGGTCAGTCTTTGTGATAGAATAGCATGGCTCTTTGTCAACTGTAGTGGGTTGAAGAAAAGCTAAGATCGAGAAAGGACACATTTCGTCCTTTCTTTTTTGATATTGAGAGCGATAAAAATCCGTTTTTTGAAGTTTTCAAAGTTCCGAAAA
>NZ_JASHAT010000011.1:0-71348 GCF_047464965.1 Streptococcus mitis | reverse complement strand
TTTGTCAGAACGCCATGTGGAGTCTGATGGATTAGTATTTGACCCAGCACAAATCATCAAACGTACAGCTAACGGTGTAGCAGTGCCTCACGGAGACCATTATCACTTTATCCCTTATTCACAAATGACTGATTTAGAGCAGAAGATTGCTAGAATTATTCCGTTAAAAGGGCAAAATGGATTAAATCAAATTGGTACAGATATTAAACCTTTAGTATCAAAAAAAGTAGTTCATAAGTTCTTAGGACAACCAATCAAAGCTTATGGAAAAGGTTTAGATGGTAAACCTTATGATACGAGTGATGGATACATATTTACCAAAGATTCCATCGATTCTGTTGATAAATCAGGTGTTATTGCCAAACACGGTGATCATTTCCATTATATGGGATATGGTGAATTAGAACAATTCGAATTGGATGAAGTTGCTAAATGGATTCAAGAAACTGGTAAAAATCCCGATGACATCGTTTCTTCAGTTCACTCAGATGAGAAGGAAAGACCAAAGTTTGATTATAAAAAAGTAACTAGTAAAGTTTCTAGAAATAGTAAAGTTGGTTATATAATTAATGAAGGTGGTAAAGATTATTTTTATTCACGTGAAGAACTCGATCTTACTCAAATAGCTTTTTCTGAGCAGGAACTAATGCTTAAAGATAAAGATAATTATCGTTATGATATTGTAGAAACAGAAATTAAACCAAGATTAGCTGTTGATGTATCTAGCTTGCCTATGCATGCAGCCAATACTACGTATGATACTGGAACTTCCTTCATTATTCCGCATATCGATCACATTCACGTCGTACCTTATTCTTGGTTAAATAGTGAGCAAATAGCAACTATAAAATATGTAATGCAACATCCTGATGTGCGTCCTGAAGTTTGGTCAAAACCAGGTCATGATGATGCTGGATCTGTTATTGCTAATGTAACTCCTCTTGAAAAACGTCCTGGAATGAAGAACTGGCAAATTATCCATTCTGCGGAAGAAGTTCAGAAAGCACTTAAAGAAGGCAAGTTTGCAACTCCTGATGGATATATTTTTGATCCTCAGGATGTATTGGCAAAGGGAACCTATATTTGGGCAGATAAATCTTTCAGTATTCCAAAAGCTAGTGGTGATTCATTGAGAAGTATCAATCAGTCTGATTTATCAGATAAAGAGTGGAAACAAGCTCAAGAGTTGATAGCTAAAAGAAATGAAGAAAAAGAAACAACAAATGATTCTTCTAATTCACATCTAGTTTCTTCAGATAAGAAATCGGAAACAAAGAAAGATGCAACGGATTCAAACAAAGTTGATGAACAACCAAAGGATAATAAATCTCAAAATGAGGCAGATGCGACTAGCAGCAATCCTTCAGTCGAAAAAGTTGGTGAAGAAGAAAAATCACATGCAGAAAATAAAGAAGATGATTATGATGATATACCAGATTATGGATTAGATAAGGATACTTTAAAAAATCATATAAATCAAATAGCACAAATTGCTCAAATTGATTCTAAATATCTTATTTTTTCATCAGAAGGAGTTCAGTTTTATAATAAGAATGGGGATTTAGTAACCTATGATATTAAAACTCTTAAGCAAATAAAACCTTAGAATATTTTGACTAATGAGCATCTAGTTGAAAGGATATTGTTCTATTATTGGATAGAATAATGTCCTTTTATTTGTTAATAAAAAGATGAAATTTCCTGTCTAAAAAATGAAGAAAGGATTCTTAAAGTAATAATTTTATTCTCTTTCACTAAAAATCTTGACAGTTAAGCTTAAAAAAGGTAAACTATTTACTGGTTAATTAATTGGTTAAATAACCAGTTTAAAAAAACTGTTTAACCGAGAAAAAGAAGTTAAAAAAAGCTTCATCATTTATTGAAATGAGGGATTTATGAAATTCAGTAAAAAGTATATTGCAGCCGGATCAGCTGTTATCGTATCCTTGAGTCTTTGCGCCTATGCACTGAACCAGCATCGCTCGCAGGAAAATAAGGACAATAATCGTGTCTCTTATGTGGATGGCAGTCAGTCAAGTCAGAAAACTGAAAACTTGACACCAGATCAGGTTAGCCAGAAAGAAGGAATTCAGGCTGAGCAAATTGTCATCAAAATTACAGATCAGGGCTATGTGACGTCACACGGTGATCACTATCATTATTATAACGGGAAAGTTCCTTATGATGCCCTCTTTAGTGAAGAACTTTTGATGAAGGATCCAAACTATCAACTTAAGGATGGAGATATTGTCAATGAAGTCAAGGGTGGTTATATCATCAAGGTAGATGGAAAATATTATGTCTACCTGAAAGATGCAGCTCATGCTGATAATATTCGAACTAAAGATGAAATCAACCGTCAAAAACAAGAACATGTCAAAGATAATGAGAAGGTCAGCTCTGATGTTGCTGTAGCAAGGTCTCAGGGACGCTATACGACAGATGATGGTTATGTCTTTAATCCAGCTGATATTATCGAAGATACGGGTGATGCTTATATAGTTCCTCACGGTGGTCACTATCACTATATTCCAAAAAGTGATTTGTCTTCTAGTGAGTTAGCAGCAGCAAAAGCTCATTTAGCTGGCAAAAATACGCAACCGAGTCAGCTAAGCTATTCTTCAACAGCTAGTGAGAATAATACTCAATCTACAGTGCAAGGATTAACTAGCAAGCCAGAAAGCAAAGTTGAAAATCTCCAAAGTCTATTGAAAGAACTCTACGATTCACCTAGCGACAAACGTTACAGTGAATCAGATGGTCTGGTCTTTGACCCTGCTAAGATTATCAGTCGTACACCAAATGGAGTTGCGATTCCGCATGGTGACCATTATCACTTTATTCCTTACAGCAAGCTCTCTCCTTTAGAAGAAAAGATTGCTAGAATGGTGCCTATCGGTGGAACTGGTTCTACAGTTTCTACAAATGAAAAACCTCATGAAGTAGCGTCTAGTCTAGGAAGTCTTCCAAGTAATCCATCTATATTGAATAATGCTTCTTCAACGTTAAATAAGGAAATTCCTTCAACATCTGATGGTTATATCTTTAATCCAAAAGATATCGTTGAAGAAACAGCCACAGCTTATATCGTCAGACATGGTGATCATTTCCATTACATTCCTAAGTCGAATCAAATTGGTAAACCGACTCTTCCAAATAATGGTCTAACAACACCTTCACCATCTCTTCCAATCAATCCAGGAAATTCACATGATGAACATGAAGAAGGTGGACACGGCTTTGATGCCAATCGTATTATTGCTGAAGATGAAGCAGGATTTATCATGAGTCACGGCGACCATAATCATTACTTCTTCAAGAAGGACTTGACAGCAGAGCAAATTAAGGCAGCACAAGACCATTTGAAAGAGGCAAATACAGCAACACCAAATCCAGCTCATGATGACGATCACGATGAAAATCATCATGGACACCATCATGATGAAGACCATGATCACGGTTTTGATGCCGATCGTGTCATTAGTGAGGATGAACAAGGCTTTGTCATGAGTCACGGTGACCACAATCATTACTTCTTCAAGAAGGATTTGACTGCTGATCAAATCAAGGCAGCTCAGGATCATTTGAAAACACATCATGATGCAGAGCCTGTAAAACCTCTTGCTAAAACGGTAGAGTCTTTCTCAAGAGATGCTAGTGATGAAGAAAAGATTGCTTATATCTCTAAAACTTATGGAGTTCCACTTGAAGCGATTAGAATTTCAAACGGCTTCTTTGTCTTTGGAAATCCAGACCAAGCCTACGATCCAACTCATATCCATCCCTATGCTGTTCGTAAAGAACACGTTCGGATTCCTCTTCAAACTGGCAATCCAGAACTTGATTTCCTAAATGAACTTTACACGACTGCTTTGCGAGATGGGGTGTCTCCTTATAGTTTGCAGGTAGAAAATGGTAGTTTTGTGATCCCTCATGGTGACCACAATCACTACATCAAGGTTCAAACGAAGGGATATGAAGTGGCTTTGAAAAACAAGATTCCAGCCCTACAATCCAATTATCAACCTGGAGCTTTTGATGAGAAGGCAGTCTTGGCAAAAGTAGATCAACTTTTAGCTGATAGCAGAAGTATCTACAAAGACAAGCCTATCGAACAAAGACAGATTGAGTTAGCCTTAGGACAGTTTACTGAAAACATGAAGAAACTGGCAACTAACTCTACAGCAGGTTATCTTGCAACCCTTGATCTCTTTGATAAGCAATATATCCATATTGATGAAAGTGTCAAGCCTACTGAAACAAGCGCTCTAGATAAGAAATACCAAGCCTTGATTGATAAAATCAATACACTGGATACAGACTCTTATGGACTTCCTAAGAAAGACCTTCTTGTTCGACTTCAAGAAGCTAAATTGGCAAAAGATGAGGCTGGTTTAGCAGCGGTTGAATCACAACTTCAAGCTCTTCAAGACTTTAATGACCGAACAGGTGTTACAACAGTGGAATACATCAAGTATTTCTACGAACACGTAAATGACGGTCGTTTAAATGATGAACTTCGGAACAAAGTAGCTCAGTTGACTTGGACCTTGTATCAATCTCAATCTTTCCTTAAGGCAGCAGAATTGAACAGACTATTCCCAAGCATCTATCAGGCAAAACAAGAAGTGGAAGAAGCTTTGAAAGCTCAACCAACTACTGCTAAATCGACTCAGACAGTTCTAGATACTGAAAAAGTTGATAACCAAACTGCCAAGACAGCTATTTATGGCTTCTTGAAAGAATTGTACGGAGACTTTATGCCTGAAGAACATGTCAATCATGTTAGCAAGGAAGAAGTAGAAAGCCTCTTGAGCAAGGCAACTCAACTCTTAGAACAAATCCAAGAAGAAGGAATCAGACAATCCTTGGCAGAAGAAGTAGAAAATCTCAAAGCTGCCACAAACAAGGCTGATGCGGACTTGGATGAAGTAAACAGTCAGGTAAAAGATGTCTTGACTCGTATCGCTAGCGCCCTTCAACAAGAAAAGGAAAATGCTGAGCAAGACCCTCAGACACTAGTACTCTATCAAAAACTCTACGATATTCTCATGTCGCTTCACTCTTATTTAGAAAACAACAAGGGTTCTGATGCGGACTTTGATAAGGTAGATGCTTTACTAGATCAACTTTCTGCTAAGAGTAAAGATAAAGCTGCTTTACTTGAATTGACAAAAGCTATTCTAGTCTTGAATCAAGAAATCAAGTCAAAATCAAGCTCAAGTGAAGAAGCAACTCCAGCGACAAATGCCGAGTCAAATGGTGAGAACACAAGTTCCAAAACTGAAACATCAGTGGCTGCAGAATCTAACAGTGAAACTGCAAGGGACGAAAACAAACCAAGCAATACAACAGATTCTAAACCTGCTGAACCAGCTTCAGAAAAGGAAACAACAGAATCTACAACAAGTACTGGAAATCAAGAAAAACCAGCAGAATAAAAAGAAAGGCGAAGTAGCTAAGCTACCTCGTCTTTTTAGTCTTCATAAGCTACGATACCAATGATGGTATCAACTGCACGTTCCATAGTCTGAAGGCTGACGTATTCAAAACGTCCATGCATATTTTCTCCTCCCGCAAAGATATTAGGAGTTGGGATTCCCATAAAGGAAATCTTAGAGCCGTCTGTCCCTCCACGAATTGGTTCGATAATAGGAGTAATACCCAAATCTTCCATAACGGCTTTGGCAATGGTAATTGGAGTCATATCTTTCTCAATGACTTCTTTCATATTGTAGTACTGGTCTGTCAAGTTTAGGGTGACACGGTCGCTACCAAGTTCTTGATTCATCTTATCAGCGATAGACTGCATTGCTGCTTTACGCGCTTCAAAGGCATCTTTTTCAAAATCACGAATGATGTAGCTTGCACGTGCCTCTTCGACACTACCTATCACATCCATTAGGTGGTAGAAGCCTTGGTAACCTTCTGTTAACTCGGGTCGGTCATTCTCTGGAAGTTGATTATGAAAATCAATTGCTAGCTGAAGGGCATTGACCATCTGCCCTTTGGCAGTACCAGGGTGGACATTGCGTCCTTGGAAATGCAATTCAGCACCAGCGGCTGAGAAGGTCTCGTACTGAAGTTCTCCGAGAGGTCCGCCATCTACAGTATAGGCAAAATCTACATCGAAATCTTCTGCATCAAATTTATTGGCACCAACACCGATTTCTTCATCTGGACCAAAACCAACACGAATCTCACAGTGCTTGATTTCAGGATGGGCAGTCAGATATTCAATAGCAGTCATAATTTCAGCAATCCCTGACTTGTCATCAGCACCTAGCAAGGTTGTTCCGTCAGTTGTGATGAGTGTTTGTCCTGGATATTTCTCCAGACTCTTGAAGTCAGCTGGATCTAATTTAAAACCAGAATTCCCTAGTTCAATCACACCACCATCATAGTTTTCAATTACCTGTGGATTGACTCCTTCGGCATTAAAATCAGCAGTATCCATGTGGGAGATGAAGCCAATCTTACGTGTTAAAGATGGATCGTTGGCTGGTAAGGTTCCAATCGCAAAACCATTTGGAAGGTAGTAGACATTTTGCAGTCCAACACGTTTCATTTCAGGGATAAGGACATTTGTAGCGAAGTCAACTTGGCTCTGCGTACTTGGAGTAGTAGTAGAGTGTTCATCAGAGCGCGTGTTGACCTTAACGTAGGTTAGGAAGCGGTCCAAGAGATTTGGATAAGTCATAAAAAACTCCTTTTGAATTCATTTTTTCCATTGTATCATAGAAAGAAGAGAAAAACAAAAGACAGAAGATTGAGAATGTCCCTATGTTAGCGTTTACTTATCGATGAATTAATGATAAAATAAACTTGATAAAAACATCACAAGGAAGCAGTTATGAAAAAAGCAATTTTAATGATGACCTTCGGTTCACCAGAAGAGATTACCTTTGAAGGTGTGGCTGATTTTTTCACAAATATTCGTCGTGGGGTGAGACCTCAAGACCACGAGATTCAAACTCTCTATGATAATTATGTACGAATTGGAGGCACACCTCTGCAAAGAATTACGCGTGAAGAGGTTGCCTTGGTAGAAGCTAGACTGGGTAATGAATATAGTGTCTATTTTGCCAATAAATTTTCCAGTCCCTTTATTCCAGATGTGATCGGTCAGATGGAAGCAGACGGCATTGAACAGTGTATCTGCTTGATTTTGGAGCCTCATTATTCTTTCTACTCTGTCATGGGCTATGAAAAATTTTTAGAAAGCAAACAAATTCAATTTTTGGTCATTAAGGACTGGTATCAGGAAGAAGCACTCTTAAACTATTGGGCGGATGAAATTGGTAAGATTTTAAAAGAAGAAGTAAAGCAAGACAGCTTTAAAGTCATCTTTTCAGCCCATAGTGTGCCTATTTTTGCCTTGGACTTTGGTGATCCTTATATAGACCAAATTTTTGAAAATAGCAAGCTAGTCGCTGAAAAACTAGGTTTGAGTTCAGAACAATATACCAACACTTGGCAGAGTGAGAGTGATATTGGTATTCCATGGATTAAACCAGATGTTTTAGAGTATCTCAGAGAACAGAAAGAACATCCAGACCATTATATTTTTGTACCTATTAGTTTTATCAGTGAGCACATTGAAGTCTTGTTTGACAATGATGTGGAATGTTATGATTTATGTCAGGAATTTGGAGTAAACTACCATCGTCCACCAATGCCAAATACAGATTCTCGCTTGATTGATGCCTTGGTCAATACCGTCAGAGCTAATGAGAACAAAGAGTTTAAGGAATTTCTCCCAGAAGAAGAAACCTTTGATGAGTTAGTTCCGTCAGATGAGACGAAAAATATTTTGGCTGAATCTCAAGATTTACAAATGCCGGAATTTGTGAAAAAACTGATTGAGAAAAAAGGTCGTGAAAATGTTAAGATGCCTTATCTTATTAAGAAAATGCTTGAAAAAGCAGGTAAGTTACCAAAAGAGTAAAGAAAAAAGGATTTAGCTTTGTGCTAGATCCTTTTAATTGATTATTTTTTCTCAAGAAGAGCTTTGATCTCTTGAAGTACTTCCAACTCAGTTGGACCAGCTGGAGCTT
This sequence comes from Streptococcus mitis, assembly GCF_047464965.1. Classification (GTDB taxonomy): domain Bacteria; phylum Bacillota; class Bacilli; order Lactobacillales; family Streptococcaceae; genus Streptococcus; species Streptococcus mitis_DU. The sequence continues at coordinate 63,291 of NZ_JASHAT010000011.1, read as the reverse complement.
CCTCAGCAGCTTCTTCTTTCTTAGTAAGGCTTTGAGCTTTTTCAATTCCTTTGATAACGAAGAAGAGAACAGTACCGATAACTAGGAAGTTGATAACAGCACTCAAGAATTTACCATATGTAACACCATTCCAAGCAAGCTCAGCGATGTTTTGTACTTTCGCAGCTTCCAAGGCTGGATTCAAAATAAGTGGAGTGATGATATCGTTAACAAGTGATGTAACGATTGCACCAAAAGCAGTGGCAATGATCACACCGACAGCAAGGTCAACAACATTACCACGAAGCAAGAATGCTTTAAGATCTTTTAACATTTTCATAATTTCCTTTCAAAAAACTCTTACACTTAATTATATATTAATTAAGAAATTCTTGCAAGCTATATGTTTAAAATTTTTCTTATTTTTTAAAAATAAATACCTTACTAAAAATGTAATTGAGGATAATTATTAAGAATTGTGCAATAATTGTTTCAATACGATTCACTCTATTAATATTATTATTTACAAATTGCCCGATAATATTAGGAAACTGAGTTACAAAGAGAAAAGTTAAAAACAAGTCTAACAGAAAAGTAGAAAGACGTGCTATAGTAAATTTTACTAAACGGATTGACCAATTCTGCCTAGCTTGCTTAAATACAATTGTATCATTTGTAATGAATGCAAAGAGGATACCGATAATATTTGCCAAGGTAGTCGCAAGGAGTTCTTGATGACTTAGTTGATAAATGACTAATCGTGATAGTATAGCAACAAGAGTAGTCACTATACCAAAAAAGAGATAGGCTAAGACTTCATTGCTAAGAAATTTTTGAATACAAATTTTCATGTTTTTAGTATAGCATAAAGCAGGCTATTGTGCTATACTAGTAAGGTTGATTGAATCAACCCTTGGTGCTTAGCTTCTTTCACCAAGCATATTACACGCGGGAAACCGCCAAAGGAGAAAACATGAAAAAATTAACTATTCGTGATGTTGCAGATATTGCAATCGTTGCTGCTATCTATGTCGTTTTAACTGTCACACCACCCCTAAATGCCATTAGCTATGGTGCTTATCAGTTCCGTATCTCAGAAATGATGAACTTTATGGCTTTTTACAATCCTAAGTACATCATAGGAGTTACCATCGGTTGTATGATTGCTAATTTCTTTAGCTTCGGACTGCTAGATGTCTTTGTTGGTGGTGGATCAACCTTAGTATTCCTCAGTCTAGGTGTTTGGCTCTTTGCAAAATACAGCAAAGATTACCTCTTTAACGGATTAATTCGAAAAGATCATTTTTTCTTTTCAATCCTCTTTTCGATTTCTATGTTTACTATCGCTGCCGAGTTGAATATGGTAGCGCAATTACCATTTTTCCTTACTTGGTTTACAACAGGAATTGGTGAATTTGCCTCATTAATTATTGGAGCGATTATTATCGGTAAAATTGGTCGTCGAATCGATTTAAGCAAATAGAAGAAGACAAGCTAGGTAGCTCTTGCCTGGCTTTTTCTTATGGAAAATATCTAAGGAAACTTGACAAGATTTTCTGATTATAGTATACTCTTCAAGTAAGCTGATTTAGCTCAGTTGGCAGAGCGCATCCATGGTAAGGATGAGGTCGCCGGTTCAATCCCGGCAATTAGCATAATATTTTCAGGGAAACTCTTGAATACAAGAGTTTTTTTCTTATGCTCGCGAGAAAAAATTCTGACTTTTGTATAATAAAAGTCATCCTGCAAAAATTTCTTATTGACAAAACCACTTATTTCTAGTAATATAATAGACGCGATGAGTCGATAGGTAGTCTTCGGACTACTATTGAGCATAAGGAGGTCATAACGCAGGAGCGGACCTTGATGAGTTGTGTGAACCTGCTCATCACATGAAGATGCCTCTTAGTCCCTAGTCTAGCGACTGGGGATTTTTATTTTCCAAAAAATGATGAAAAAGCTTTGCAATTCATGGAAAAAGTAGTATAATACATCTATTATAGAAATTTTTAGAAAATTCCGAAAGAGGTTATTTATGGGATATACAGTTGCTGTAGTCGGCGCGACAGGTGCTGTCGGAGCTCAGATGATAAAAATGTTGGAAGAATCAACACTTCCAATCGATAAAATTCGTTTACTTGCTTCTGCACGTTCAGCAGGCAAGACTTTGAAATTTAAAGATCAAGATATTACGATTGAAGAAACGACTGAAACAGCCTTTGAAGGAGTTGATATTGCTCTCTTTTCAGCAGGTGGTTCTACATCAGCTAAATATGCACCATACGCAGTTAAATCTGGAGCGGTAGTAGTAGATAATACATCTTACTTCCGTCAAAATCCAGATGTTCCTTTGGTTGTTCCAGAGGTCAATGCTCATGCACTTGATGCTCACAACGGTATCATTGCCTGCCCTAACTGTTCAACAATCCAAATGATGGTGGCTCTTGAGCCAGTTCGCCAAAAATGGGGATTGGACCGTATCATTGTTTCAACTTACCAAGCAGTTTCAGGTGCTGGTATGGGAGCAATTCTTGAGACACAACGTGAACTTCGTGAAGTCTTGAATGATGGTGTAACCCCACGTGATTTACATGCCGAAATCTTGCCTTCAGGTGGGGACAAGAAACACTATCCTATCGCCTTCAATGCTCTTCCACAAATCGATGTCTTCACTGACAATGATTACACTTACGAAGAGATGAAGATGACTAAGGAAACTAAGAAAATTATGGAAGATGACAGTATTGCAGTATCTGCAACATGTGTGCGTATTCCAGTCTTGTCAGCTCACTCTGAGTCAGTTTACATCGAAACAAAAGAAGTGGCTCCAATCGAAGAAGTAAAAGCAGCTATCTCAGCCTTCCCAGGTGCTGTTCTTGAAGATGATGTAGCTCATCAAATTTATCCTCAAGCCATCAATGCCGTGGGTTCACGTGATACCTTTGTTGGTCGTATCCGTAAAGACTTGGATGCAGAAAAAGGAATTCACATGTGGGTTGTTTCAGATAACCTTCTCAAAGGTGCTGCTTGGAACTCAGTTCAGATTGCAGAAACTCTTCACGAACGTGGATTGGTTCGTCCAACAGCTGAATTGAAATTTGAATTAAAATAGTCATATTGTTTAGGAGTTCAGATGAACTCCTTCTTTGAAATAGAGAGGTGTTTCTCATGTCTTATCAAGATTTAAAAGAGTGTAAAATCATCACAGCCTTTATTACTCCCTTCCATGAGGATGGTTCCATCAACTTTGACGCTATTCCAGCCTTGATTGAGCATTTATTGAGCCATCATACGGATGGAATTCTTCTCGCAGGGACGACAGCTGAGAGTCCAACTTTGACTCACGATGAAGAATTGGAGCTATTTGCAGCTGTACAGAAGATTGTCAATGGACGTGTACCTTTGATTGCGGGTGTAGGTACTAATGATACGCGTGACTCTATTGAGTTTGTCAAAGAAGTAGCGGAATTTGGCGGTTTTGCTGCTGGACTTGCTATTGTTCCTTACTACAACAAACCTTCTCAAGAAGGAATGTATCAGCATTTTAAGGCCATTGCAGATGCTTCTGACCTACCAATTATTATCTATAACATTCCAGGGCGTGTAGTTGTAGAATTAACTCCAGAAACCATGCTTCGTTTGGCTGACCATCCAAATATTATTGGTGTCAAAGAATGTACTAGCTTGGCTAATATGGCTTACTTGATTGAGCACAAACCAGAAGAGTTCTTGGTCTATACTGGTGAGGATGGAGATGCTTTCCATGCCATGAACCTTGGTGCGGATGGGGTTATTTCTGTTGCCTCTCATACAAATGGGGATGAGATGCACGAGATGTTTACTGCCATTTCAGAAAGCGATATGAAGAAAGCTGCAGCTATTCAGCGCAAATTCATTCCTAAGGTTAATGCCCTCTTCTCATATCCAAGTCCTGCTCCAGTTAAGGCCGTTCTCAACTATATGGGATTTGAAGCTGGCCCAACTCGTCTACCTCTTGTTCCAGCACCAGAAGAAGATGCCAAACGTATTATCAAGGTTGTCGTAGATGGCGACTACGAAGCAACTAAGGCAACTGTAACAGGTGTCCTAAGACCAGATTACTAATAAAGACAATAAAATCCATGACCGCAAGAACGATCATGGATTTTTCTTATTTTCCTAAACAGAATTGGCTAAAGAGTTGGGTAATAAGTTCATCAGGAGCCGCATCTCCAGTGATTTCTCCGAGGATTTCCCAAGTGCGAGTCAAATCTACTTGAAGCAAATCAACTGGCATCCCCAGTTCAAGACCTTCATTAACAGCTTGTAGGCTTTCAACTGCTTTTTCAATCAGGGAAATGTGACGAGCATTTGATAGGTAGGTTGCGTCTTGCTCAACCAAACCAGCATTTTCAAAGAAGAGGTTGTTGATTCTATCTTCAATCTTATCAATGTTTTGATTTTTAAGGACTGAAATACGGATGACATCTTCTGGAAGTTCCTCGGTTTCGATGATCTCAGGTAGGTCTGTTTTATTAAGTAGAATAATGCGGTTGGTATCCTGGCTAATTTCAAGAAGTTGTCTGTCTTGAGCAGTCAGTGGTTCGCTAGCGTTTAGTACAAGCAGAACCAAGTCAGCTTCCTTAAGAGCTTTTTTCGAACGCTCAACTCCGATTTGTTCCACGATGTCATCCGTTTCACGAATACCAGCTGTGTCAATCAATTTTAGAGGAACACCGTTGATGTTGACGTATTCTTCGATGACATCTCGAGTTGTACCAGCAATATCGGTTACGATTGCCTTGTCTTCACGCAAGAGGTTGTTGAGAAGGCTTGATTTCCCAACGTTGGGGCGTCCGATGATAGCTGTTGAAATTCCCTCACGGAGGATTTTGCCGCGACGGGCTGTTCTAAGGAGATTGGTTAGCAATTGCTCAAACTCCATAGTCTTTTCACGGACAACAGCAGTAGTGGCTTCCTCAACATCGTCATACTCAGGATAATCAATATTAACCTCGACTTGGGCAAGTGTGTTAAGGATTTCTTGACGGGTATTGTTAATGAGGTCAGAAAGGGAACCATCTAATTGTTTGACCGCAATGTTCATGGCCTTGTCTGTCTTTGCACGGATGATGTCCATCACTGCCTCAGCCTGTGCCAAATCTACGCGACCGTTTAAAAAGGCACGTTTGGTAAATTCACCAGGTTCTGCCAACCGAGCTCCTTCACGGATTGCTAGTTGGAGAATCTCATTGGTCACCGCAATCCCACCGTGAGTGTTGATTTCAATAATATCCTCACGAGTGAAGGTTTTTGGAGATTTCATGGCTCCGACCATAACCTCGTCCATGACTTTTCCTGTCTGAGGGTCAACGATGTGACCGTAGTTAAGGGTATGGCTAGCAACCTGACTCAAGTCTTTTCCTTTAAAAATCTTTTGCGCAATAGCAAAACTTTCTGTTCCGCTCAGGCGGACAATACCAATAGCCCCTTCACCTAGTGGAGTAGATATGGCAGCGATGGTATCAAATTCACGTGTAATCATAATGTTTCCTTTAATTAATAGCTCTTTTCTTGGAAATTTTCCCAAGTATCCTTTCAAATTGTAACAAATTTGAACTATTTCTTCAATGGATGTTACTTGGAGATTGAAAAAGCCTAAGCAATTCTGCTTAAGCTAGCTTATTTGGTGCGCATTTCCCCTTGTGGGAAGTAGGTTCCTTCTGGCATGTCATTGATGATGACATGGACAGCAGATTGAGGTGCTCCAGTGTTACGGACAACAGCTTCCGTTACTTCCTTAGCAAGAGCTTTCTTTTGCTCGAGCGTGCGTCCTTCAAATAAATCGATGCGTACAAATGGCATAATGGCTTCCTCCACTAGTTTTTGATTTCTTCTATTTTACCACATTTTGCCGTTTAAAGCTTAAGAAAATTATGATATACTAGAATGTAGCAAAAATTTAGAAATGGACGTGAAGCAAGAAACATGGCACAGTTGTACTATCGTTATGGGACCATGAACTCTGGTAAGACAATCGAGATTCTTAAAGTAGCCTATAACTATGAGGAGCAAGGAAAAGGTGTTGTGATTATGACCTCAGCTCTTGATACGCGTGACGGTGTTGGCTATGTGTCGAGTCGAATCGGTATGAAACGCCCTGCCATTGCGATTGAGGAAACAACTGATATCTTCGGTTATATCCGAGATTTACCAGAAAAACCTTACTGTGTGTTGGTTGATGAAGCCCAGTTTCTCAAGCGTCATCATGTTTATGACCTAGCTCGTGTTGTTGATGAGTTAGATATACCCGTCATGGCTTTTGGTTTGAAGAATGACTTTCGCAATGAGTTGTTCGAAGGTTCAAAATACCTCTTGCTCTTAGCAGACAAGATTGAAGAAATCAAGACCATCTGTCAGTACTGTAAGAAAAAGGCGACTATGGTGTTGCGAACTCAAGATGGTGTGCCAGTCTATGATGGCGAACAAATTCAGATCGGTGGAAATGAAACCTATATCTCAGTTTGCCGTAAACATTATTTTGCCCCTGAAATCAATAAGGAGAATGAAGAAAAATGAACATCTATGATCAACTACAAGCTGTAGAAGACCGTTATGAAGAATTAGGAGAGTTGCTCAGTGACCCAGATGTGGTTTCGGACACCAAGCGTTTCATGGAGCTTTCAAAAGAAGAGGCTTCTACTCGTGATACGGTAACTGCCTACCGTGAGTACAAACAAGTCCTTCAAAACATCGTTGATGCAGAAGAGATGATTAAAGAATCTGGCGGGGATGCGGACTTGGAAGAAATGGCCAAGCAAGAGCTCAAAGATGCCAAGGCTGAAAAAGAAGAATACGAAGAAAAACTCAAAATTTTGCTCCTTCCAAAGGATCCAAACGATGACAAGAACATCATTCTTGAAATCCGTGGCGCCGCTGGTGGAGACGAAGCAGCACTTTTCGCTGGAGATTTGCTAACCATGTACCAAAAGTATGCTGAAGCTCAAGGCTGGCGCTTTGAAGTCATGGAGGCTTCTATGAATGGTGTCGGTGGTTTCAAAGAAGTGGTTGCCATGGTTTCGGGGCAATCTGTTTACTCTAAACTCAAGTACGAATCTGGTGCTCATCGTGTGCAACGTGTTCCTGTGACAGAAAGCCAAGGTCGTGTCCATACATCAACTGCCACAGTTCTTGTCATGCCTGAAGTGGAAGAAGTTGAATACGACATTGATCCAAAAGACCTTCGTGTTGATATCTATCACGCCTCTGGTGCTGGTGGACAGAACGTCAATAAGGTTGCGACTGCCGTTCGTATCGTTCACTTGCCAACCAATATCAAGGTTGAGATGCAGGAAGAACGTACCCAGCAGAAGAACCGTGAGAAAGCCATGAAAATCATCCGTGCGCGTGTTGCTGACCACTTTGCTCAGATTGCACAAGACGAACAAGACGCTGAGCGTAAGTCGACAATCGGTACTGGTGACCGTTCAGAACGGATTCGTACTTATAACTTCCCACAAAACCGTGTCACGGACCACCGTATCGGCTTGACCCTCCAAAAACTAGATACCATTTTGTCTGGTAAATTGGATGAAGTTGTGGACGCCTTGGTGCTCTATGACCAAACGCAAAAACTAGAAGAATTAAACAAATAATGAAATTAGCTCAATTATTTTCAGATTTTGAAGAAGAGTTGGTTAGACAAGGAGAGGAAGCTGAAAGCCTCTCTTTTGTCTATCGTAGCATAAAAAATTTCTCTTTTACGGACTTTGTCTTTGCTCTTCAGCAAGAGGTAACAGTGGCAGAAAAACAATTTGTAAAAGAAATTTTCCAACAGTTAGTGGCTCATAAACCTGCCCAGTACATCATTGGACAGACAGATTTTTATGGAATGCAGTTAAAAGTTGATGAGCGCGTATTGATCCCTCGTCCAGAAACAGAGGAGTTGGTGGGGCTTATTCTGGCTGAAAATCCTGAGACGAATCTTTCAGTTCTGGATATTGGAACAGGTAGTGGAGCTATTGCTCTCGCTCTAGCAAAAAACAGACCAGATTGGTCAGTGACAGCAGCAGATATTTCCCAAGATGCTTTAGATTTAGCTAACGAAAATGCTAAAAATCAAAATCTTCAAATATTTTTAAAAAAATCTGACTGTTTTACAGAAATTTCTGAAAAATATGATATAATTGTTTCCAATCCACCCTATATCTCTCGTGAAGATGAGTCAGAGGTCGGTTTGAATGTTTTGCATTCGGAGCCTCATCTAGCTCTCTTTGCAGACGAGGATGGCCTAGCTATTTACCGTAGAATTGCGGAAGATGCAAAAGACTATCTCAAAGATGGTGGTAAGATTTACCTTGAAATTGGATACAAGCAAGGTCAAAGTGTTCCTGAACTTTTTAGGAAGCATCTTCCTGAAAAACGTGTAAGAACACTTAAGGATCAATTTGGTCAAGATAGGATGGTCGTGGTTGATGATGGACAGGATTAAACAAGAGTTGGAAAATGGTGGAGCTGTCGTTCTACCTACAGAGACAGTTTACGGTCTTTTTGCCAAGGCTCTAGACGAAAAAGCAGTTAATCATGTATACCAGATTAAACGTCGTCCCAGAGACAAGGCGCTCAATCTTAATATCGCCTCTCTAGAGGACATTTTGTACTTTTCTAAGAATCAGCCAACTTATCTACAAAAACTTGTAGAGACCTTTTTACCAGGTCCCTTAACCATTATTCTCGAAGCTAATGACCGAGTTCCCTATTGGGTCAATTCTGGTCTTGCAACTGTTGGATTTCGGATGCCTAGTCATCCCACTACCCTTGATTTGATTCGAGAGACAGGACCCTTGATTGGGCCGTCTGCCAATATTTCAGGTCAGGAAAGTGGAGTGACCTTTAATCAAATTCTAGAGGATTTTGACCAAGAGGTTCTGGGTCTGGAAGACGATGCTTTTCTAACTGGACAGGATTCAACTATTTTGGATCTGTCTGGAGACAAGGTGAAAATCTTACGTCAAGGGGCCATTAAGCGAGAAGATATTCTTGCTCGGTTGCCAGAGATTTCTTTTGAGGAGGCATGAAATGCTAAGAAATTTAAGAGAAACAGATGTGAAATCTATATGTGACATTAACCAAGAAGCTTTGGGCTATTCTTTTAGTCCAGAGGACACGGCTAGTCAACTAGCTAAACTGTCTCAGGATTCCCATCATTTCCTTCTTGGCTATGAGGATGAAGCTAGTCATGTCTTACTTGGATATGTCCACGCTGAGGTCTATGAATCACTTTATTCTAAAGCAGGATTTAATATTTTAGCCTTAGCAGTTTCACCTCAAGCGCAAGGTCAAGGTATTGGTAAAAGCTTACTGCAAGGGTTGGATCAAGAAGCAAAAAGACGTGGTTATGGGTTTATCCGCTTAAACTCTGCCGATCATCGTCTGGGTGCTCATGCATTTTATGAAAAAGTTGGTTATACTTGTGATAAAATGCAGAAACGGTTTATTCGCATCTTTTAGTTTAATTTTCTTATAAGAGAATTAAACTAATGGACTAGTCACACAATAAAGGAGAAGACCTATGATTTTTGACAAAGATGATTTTAAAGCATATGATGCTGATCTCTGGAATGCTATTGCCAAAGAAGAAGAACGCCAACAAAACAACATTGAGTTGATTGCTTCGGAAAACGTAGTTTCCAAGGCTGTTATGGCAGCTCAAGGGTCTATCTTGACGAATAAATACGCCGAAGGCTACCCAGGACGCCGTTACTATGGTGGGACTGATGTGGTAGACGTGGTAGAAAGTCTAGCTATTGAACGTGCAAAAGAAATTTTCGGTGCTAAATTTGCCAATGTGCAACCTCACTCAGGAAGCCAAGCCAACTGTGCGGCTTACATGGCCTTGATTGAACCGGGCGATACTGTTATGGGGATGGATTTGGCAGCAGGTGGACACTTGACCCACGGAGCTCCTGTCAGCTTCTCTGGTCAAACCTACAATTTTGTTTCTTATAGTGTGGATCCTGAAACGGAACTCTTGGACTTTGATGCTATCTTAAAACAAGCCCAAGAAGTAAAACCAAAATTGATTGTAGCTGGTGCGTCAGCCTATTCTCAAATTATCGACTTCTCAAAATTCCGTGAAATCGCAGATGCTGTTGGGGCTAAGCTTATGGTGGATATGGCCCATATCGCTGGTTTGGTTGCTGCTGGTTTACACCCAAGTCCGGTACCATACGCTCATATCACTACAACAACGACTCACAAAACCCTTCGTGGACCTCGTGGTGGTTTGATTTTGACTAATAACGAAGAACTTGCTAAGAAAATCAATTCAGCTATTTTCCCAGGTATTCAGGGCGGTCCTTTGGAGCATGTTGTTGCTGCTAAGGCAGTTTCCTTCAAAGAAGTTTTGGATCCAGCCTTCAAGGAATATGCTGCCAATGTTATCAAAAACAGCAAGGCTATGGTAGAAGTCTTCTTGCAAGATCCTGATTTCCGTATCATTTCTGGTGGGACTGAAAACCACCTCTTCCTAGTGGATGTGACTAAAGTTGTAGAAAACGGAAAAGTTGCTCAAAACTTGCTGGATGAAGTCAATATTACCCTAAATAAAAACTCAATCCCTTACGAAACCTTGTCACCATTCAAGACAAGTGGGATTCGTATCGGATCTGCAGCCATCACTGCGCGTGGATTTGGTGAAGAAGAGAGTCGCAAAGTTGCTGAACTGATAATTAAAACCCTTAAGAATGCAGAAAATGAGGCTGTATTAGAAGAAGTGAGAAGTGCAGTCAAAGAATTGACAGATGCCTTCCCATTATACGAGGACTAAAATTTTTATGGACATTTATATTAAGAAAGCTATTATCCATCAGTTTAGCCCGGATGATACCGAGCTGTTCCTAGCGGATAAGCTTCTCAATATTACTCCAAAAATCGAAGAATACTTGCGTAAAAAAATTGAGCGTGTGTATTCAGATGAAGCCAAGACTGGGATTTTCGAGGAAGAAAATCCCTTCTTCAATCATATCACAGACGATTTGTTGGAGACATCAGTCACACTGGCTAATCTCTGGAAAGAAGAGTTCAGTATTTCTGAAAATCTCAAGACCAATGACTTGATTTTTGTGCAATTTTCTAAAGAAGGCGTGGAACATTTCGCTTTCTTGCGAATTGCCCTGCGTGAGACCCTGACCCACCTCGGAGGAGAGGTCGATAATCCAATCAAGCTGACTCAGAATAACCTGCCTGGATTTGGAACGGGTGCTGATGAGGCCTTGGTGGTCAATCTTCAGAGTCGCAAGTACCATCTGATTGAAAAACGCATCAAGTACAATGGGACTTTCTTGAACTATTTTTCAGACAATCTTCTTGCCGTTTCCCCTAAGATTTCTCCAAAGAAATCTATCAAGGAACTGGAAAAAACGGCACAGCGAATTGCTGAGACTTTTAACACAGATGATTTTCAATTTCAATCTAAGGTCAAATCAGCGATTTTCAACAACCTAGAAGAAAGCAATGAATTATCACCTGAAAAATTGGCCAACGACCTTTTTGACAACAATCTGACGGCTCGTTTGAGCTTTATTGATCAAGTCAAAGAAGCCGTACCAGAACCAGTTCAATTTGATGAAATTGATGCCAGTCGTCAGCTTAAAAAATTTGAAAACCAAAAACTTTCTTTGTCAAATGGAATTGAGCTCATAGTTCCTAATAACGTCTATCAAGACGCCGAGTCTGTTGAGTTTATCCAAAACGACAATGGAACCTACTCTATCTTAATCAAAAATATCGAGGATATCCAAAGTAAATAATGTTTAAACGAATTCGAAGAGTGCTTGTACTAGCAGTCTTCCTTTTTGCTGGATATAAAGCTTACCGTATTCACCAAGATGTCAAGCAAGTCATGACCTATCAACCCATGGTGCGAGAAATCTTGAGTGAAAAAGATACCCCAGCAAACGAAGAGCTTGTGCTCGCTATGATTTATACTGAAACAAAAGGAAAAGAAGGCGACGTCATGCAGTCTAGTGAGTCTGCAAGTGGTTCCACCAACACCATCAATGATAATGCCTCTAGCATTCGGCAAGGCGTTCAAACTCTGACAGATAATCTCTATCTGGCCCAGAAGAAGGGTGTTGATGTCTGGACGGCTGTTCAAGCCTATAATTTTGGACCTGCCTATATCGATTTTATCGCCCAAAACGGCAAGGAAAACACCCTAGCACTGGCCAAACAATATTCTCGTGAGACTGTTGCTCCCTTGCTTGGCAATACCACTGGAAAGACTTATAGTTATATTCACCCCATTTCCATTTTCCATGGAGCCGAACTCTATGTAAATGGAGGAAACTATTACTATTCTAGACAGGTACAACTCAACCTTTACATCATCAAATGTTTCACTCTCTTTTCAACATCTGGCTAGTCCAGGTGTTTTTGTTATAAGTTTTCTTTAAGATAGATATATTACTCTAGAAAGGTAAAGGAGGGAATTCCCTATGAGAAAGAAACTCTTTCTGACCAGTGCTGCGGTTTTGTGGGCAGTAACAGCTATGAATAGCGTCCATGCAGCAACAGATGTTCAAAAAGTTATCGATGAAACCTACGTCCAACCCGAATATGTCCTAGGTTCTTCATTGTCTGAAGACCAAAAAAATCAAACCCTTAAAAAACTAGGCTACAATGCCTCAACAGACACCAAAGAACTCAAGACCATGACACCTGATGTCTATTCTAAGATTATGAATGTGGCTAATGACTCTAGTTTACAGTTGTATTCATCAGCCAAGATTCAAAAACTAGGTGACAAGTCGCCACTTGAGGTCAAGATTGAAACACCAGAAAACATCACTAAGGTGACTCAGGATATGTACCGAAATGCAGCCGTAACTTTGGGTGTGGAACACGCCAAAATCACTGTAGCAGCCCCCATTCCAGTTACAGGAGAAAGTGCTTTAGCAGGGATTTATTATTCGCTAGAGGCTAATGGAGCCAAGGTACCGCAAGCCAATAAAGATTTGGCTCAAGAAGAGTTGAAGGCTTTGTCAGATATTAATGCTGAAAACAAGGACAAAACTGGCTATGATGCTAATAAATTAAACGTTGCCCTAGCCGATATCAAGTCAGGACTCGCCAAAGCTAAAGAAAGCAAGGGAAATCTGACAGAGGAAGATGTTCGTAAAATTGTTGAAGATACCTTGAAAAATTACAAACTTGATCAGGTTATAACAGGAAACCAGATCAATATCATCATCAATTTTGCTTTGAATCTCTCAAAGAGTGATATCCTCAGCAATACAGACTTCACTAAAACCTTGAATGACCTGAAACAAAGTATTGTTTCACAAGCTGGCGACAGTTTTAAAAATATCAACCTTAACTTTGATGCTGATAAGGCGCTAGAGGACGGTGGTAACTTCTTAAGCTCCCTCTGGCAAGCCATTGTCAACTTCTTCAAGAGTTTTGGTTCTTAAGAAATTTCATGGTATAATAGATGGTAACCGTAACGTTGCCGTCTTTTTTGTCGGCCAATAGAAAGAGAAGAGAATGTTAAAGAAAAATGATATTGTAGAAGTTGAAATTGTTGACTTGACCCATGAAGGGGCAGGAGTTGCCAAGGTAGATGGCTTGGTATTTTTTGTTGAGAATGCATTACCGAGTGAAAAAATTCTCATGCGAGTTCTCAAGGTTAATAAAAAGATTGGTTTTGGGAAAGTGGAAGAATACCTTGTCCCGTCACCACACCGTAATCAAGATCTAGATTTGGCTTACCTGCGTTCAGGAATCGCGGATTTAGGTCATCTTGCCTACCCAGAACAGCTCAAGTTTAAAACCAAGCAAGTTAAGGATAGTCTCTACAAGATTGCTGGAATTGATGATATAGAGGTTGCTGAAACGCTTGGCATGGAAAATCCAGTCAAGTATCGCAACAAAGCTCAGGTTCCTGTTCGTCGAGTGAATGGTGTCTTGGAAACAGGCTTTTTCCGTAAGAATTCCCATGACCTCATGCCTCTAGAAGATTTCTTTATCCAAGATTCCGTGATTGACGAGGTAGTTGTAGCCCTACGCGACTTGCTCCGTCGTTATGATTTGAAACCTTATGATGAAAAGGAACAATCTGGCTTGATTCGAAACCTTGTGGTGCGTCGTGGGCACTATTCAGGACAAATCATGGTTATTTTGGTTACAACTCGTCCCAAAGTTTTTCGTGTTGACCAATTAATTGAACAATTAATCAAGCAGTTCCCAGAGATTGTGTCTGTCATGCAAAATATCAACGACCAGAACACCAATGCGATTTTTGGTAAGGAATGGCGCACACTTTATGGACAAGACTTTATCACTGACCAGATGTTGGGAAATGACTATCAAATCGCTGGACCCGCTTTTTATCAAGTCAATACTGAAATGGCAGAGAAGCTTTATCAAACAGCCATTGACTTTGCTGAATTAAAAGAAGATGATGTGGTTATTGATGCCTATTCTGGTATCGGGACGATTGGTCTTTCTGTTGCGAAACACGTTAAGGAAGTTTATGGTGTTGAAGTAATTCCAGAAGCGGTTGAGAATAGCAAAAAGAATGCCCAACTGAACAATATTTCAAACGCCCACTATGTCTGTGACACAGCTGAAAATGCCATGAAGAATTGGCTTAAGGAAGGAATTCAACCAACCGTTATCTTGGTTGATCCTCCACGCAAGGGCTTAACCGAAAGCTTTATCAAGGCAAGTAGCCAAACAGGAGCAGATCGCATCGCTTATATCTCATGTAATGTCGCAACCATGGCGCGTGATATCAAACTCTACCAAGAATTGGGATATGAGTTGAAGAAAGTCCAGCCGGTGGATCTTTTTCCACAAACGCACCACGTGGAGTGTGTCGCTCTGCTCGTAAAAGCTTAGAAACCTTTGAACGAAAGGGATAATGAAAGCCTTGATTGCAAGGCTTTTTGCTTTATGGTGGGTAAGTATCAGAGTGAGAAAATTTTTGGAATGAGTAGAAGTGATAGCTAGAAATTATCAGTTTCTATTTCCATTTACCCTGTGGGTACGTGTTTGTTTCCATTGACAAGGAGTTTGTGGGAATAGAAATGTACCCACCTTGTTTGAATCAAGTGAAGTGTAGTTGAAGGAAATCTGTTGAAAGCAATACTTCATTTTACCGAATAAGTAATAATTTAGGCAACTTCAAATCGATTAAAAAAAACTATTTTAAAGGTTAAGAGTAGACAAAAATTGTCCACTCTTTTTTGCAAACTCAATTTATCAATAAATGAAATGAGGGAATGTAAAATGAAATATTTTGAGGTTGAGTTAGAAAATCCTGATGAATTTTTAAAACTACAAACAGAAGATTTTGTGAAAGCTAATCGCTTGCTACTAAGGAAGATAATCCAGAGCGTTACAGTCTATGAAGAAAACTTCGTCATATCCTTTAAATCTGGCATCGAATTGGAAGTATGAGTCTCATTCCATAACTTTTATATTGAACATATCATCTTGTTGTGTTATACTATAAATTGATATAAACAAAGATGTAGGAGGAACCGAAACTATGACAGCCTCAATGCGTTTAAGATAAGCTGGCAATAAAAAAAGCAGAATCTATACCCGATGATAGGCTTTTTTGTTGTGCTTATTTATACGATATTGAGCATTCATTAGTTACGGTGAGGATATTGGTTATTTAACTATACCTTTATTTAACTATGTCTTTAATATGAATGTTTCCAAATTGTATGTATGCAGACCAAAAGCCACATTGTGGGGTTTGGCCTGCATTTTTTATTGCCTAGAATGCTATTCAAAATAGAAATTCAAGCAAAATAATATGCAGGAGATAATATAAATGGAAAAATACAACAATTGGAAACGAAAATTTTATGCAATATGGGCAGGGCAAGCAGTATCATTAATCACTAGTGCCATCCTGCAAATGGCGATTATTTTTTACCTTACAGAAAAAACAGGATCTGCGATGGTCTTGTCTATGGCTTCATTAGTAGGTTTTTTACCCTATGCGATTTTGGGACCTGCCATTGGTGTGCTAGTGGATCGTCATGATAGGAAGAAGATAATGATTGGTGCCGATTTAATTATCGCAGCAGCTGGTGCAGTGCTTGCTATTGTTGCATTCTGTATGGAGCTACCTGTCTGGATGATTATGATAGTATTGTTTATCCGTAGCATTGGAACAGCTTTTCATACCCCAGCACTCAATGCGGTTACACCACTTTTAGTACCAGAAGAACAGCTAACGAAATGCGCAGGCTATAGTCAGTCTTTGCAGTCTATAAGCTATATTGTTAGTCCGGCAGTTGCAGCACTCTTATACTCCGTTTGGGATTTAAATGCTATTATTGCCATCGACGTATTGGGTGCTGTGATTGCATCTATTACGGTAGCAATTGTACGTATACCTAAGCTGGGTAATCAAGTGCAAAGTTTAGAACCAAATTTCATAAGGGAGATGAAAGAAGGAGTTGTGGTTCTGAGACAAAACAAAGGATTGTTTGCCTTATTACTCTTAGGAACACTATATACTTTTGTTTATATGCCAATCAATGCACTATTTCCTTTAATAAGCATGGAACACTTTAATGGAACGCCTGTGCATATTTCTATTACGGAAATTTCCTTTGCATTTGGGATGCTAGCAGGAGGCTTATTATTAGGAAGATTAGGGGGCTTCGAAAAGCATGTATTACTAATAACAAGTTCATTTTTTATAATGGGGACCAGTTTAGCCGTTTCGGGAATACTTCCTCCAAATGGATTTGTAATATTCGTAGTTTGCTGTGCAATAATGGGGCTTTCGGTGCCATTTTATAGCGGTGTGCAAACAGCTCTTTTTCAGGAGAAAATTAAGCCTGAATATTTAGGACGTGTATTTTCTTTGATCGGAAGTATCATGTCACTTGCTATGCCAATTGGGTTAATTCTTTCTGGATTCTTTGCTGATAAAATCGGTGTAAATCATTGGTTTTTACTATCAGGTATTTTAATTATTGGCATTGCTATAGTTTGCCAAATGATAACTGAGGTTAGAAAATTAGATTTAAAATAAACAATATTGGAGGAATATTTATGTATCTTATTTTCATGTAACTCTTCCTGCTAAAATCGCAGGGTTTTCCCTGCATACAAGCAAATGAAAGCATGCGATTATAGACAGGAGGAAATGTTATGGAATTAATATTAAAAGCAAAAGACATTCGTGTGGAATTCAAAGGACGCGATGTTTTAGATATAAATGAATTAGAAGTATATGATTATGACCGTATTGGTTTAGTAGGAGCAAATGGTGCTGGAAAAAGCACTTTACTCAGGGTACTTTTAGGAGAATTAACTCCCCCAGGATGTAAAATGAATCGTCTGGGTGAACTTGCCTATATTCCCCAGTTGGACGAAGTAACTCTGCAGGAGGAAAAAGATTTTGCACTTGTAGGCAAGCTAGGTGTTGAGCAATTAAATATACAGACTATGAGCGGTGGTGAAGAAACAAGGCTTAAAATAGCACAGGCCTTATCGGCACAGGTTCATGGTATTTTAGCGGATGAACCTACGAGCCATTTAGACCGTGAAGGAATTGATTTTCTAATAGGACAGCTAAAATATTTTACAGGTGCACTGTTAGTTATTAGCCATGACCGCTATTTTCTTGATGAAATAGTAGATAAAATATGGGAACTGAAAGATGGCAAAATCACTGAGTATTGGGGAAACTATTCTGATTATCTTCGTCAGAAAGAGGAAGAACGTAAGAGCCAAGCTGCAGAATACGAACAATTTATTGCGGAACGTGCCCGATTGGAAAGGGCTGCGGAGGAAAAGCGAAAACAGGCTCGTAAAATAGAACAGAAGGCAAAAGGTTCTTCAAAGAAAAAAAGTACTGAAGACGGAGGGCGTTTAGCTCATCAAAAATCAATAGGAAGTAAGGAAAAAAAGATGTATAATGCTGCTAAAACCCTAGAGCACAGGATTGCGGCCTTAGGAAAAGTAGAAGCTCCGGAAGGCATTCGCAGAATTCGTTTCAGGCAAAGTAAAGCATTGGAGCTCCATAATCCATACCCTATAGTCGGTGCAGAAATTAATAAAGTATTTGGGGATAAGGCTCTGTTTGAAAATGCATCTTTTCAAATTCCGTTAGGAGCAAAAGTGGCGTTAACTGGTGGTAATGGAATCGGAAAAACAACTTTAATCCAAATGATCTTAAACCATGAAGAAGGAATTTCTATTTCGCCTAAGGCAAAAATAGGTTACTTTGCACAGAATGGTTACAAGTACAACAGTAATCAGAATGTTATGGAGTTTATGCAGAAGGATTGTGACTACAATATATCAGAAATTCGTTCAGTGCTAGCATCTATGGGGTTCAAACAGAACGATATTGGAAAAAGTTTATCTGTTTTAAGCGGTGGAGAAATTATAAAATTGTTGCTTGCTAAAATGCTCATGGGTAGATATAACATCCTAATAATGGATGAACCCAGTAACTTCCTTGACATACCAAGTTTAGAGGCTTTGGAAATACTAATGAAGGAGTACACCGGAACTATCGTGTTTATCACCCACGATAAACGATTACTCGAAAATGTAGCAGATGTAGTTTATGAAATTAGAGATAAGAAAATAAATCTGAAACATTAAATTTAAGGTAGTCGCTGGTCAGTATAGTCTGTTCTGGTTGGCGACTCCATTGTTAAAGAGTATAAAGACTTTAGATTTTATGAATATTAAAAATAGGAACAGTCAATTGAACTGCTCCTATTTTTCTGCTAAATATATTGTAGTTTTCTTATATGTATAATGATAGATTAGCGGATTCTCATCTACGGTACTTACTTCAAATATGAAGAAGTGATCGCGGTTATCTCTGGACTTTTCCTTATTGAGGACAAAGTAATTCTTACGTGAAGTCGCCATTGTTTTTAGGATATCATCAGTTAGGAAGGTCAATGGAATATTCATGTTAGAGTAGCGGTAGAAGTCACGTTCAAAATCTTGGTAGCTCTCGCTATAATAGTCCATTTGTAGGTGATTACGCTGAAACTCAAGCTGATTCATAGAGCACCTCCTCGACAAGTTCAATACTAATAATGTCTTTTAATTTCAAATTGATGTGACCTGTTGTAGTTTTTATCAAAATGAAATCTTTGGTCAGACTTGGTATTGTTCCAGTGTAGGAAACACGCTTGTTTTTTTCAATCACTTGAATGCGTGTGCGTAGCTGCCCAGCGTATACTTGACTGAGGAGTAATAATTTCTTCTCCATTGACAAATCTGACATGTACGTTACTTTGTTTGTATCATCAGAGAGTGCTGATGTATGCTCAGATAGGAAAAAGCCCATCCATTTTTGCATCTTTGTATCCTGGTACTCTCTTGCTGACTGAAATGGTAAGGATGAACGGTCAATCATTTTAATCCCTCCAATCCACCAGCGGAATGACCGCCAATAAGTTTACTGCGTTCAATATTTTAGGAACCTTCAGTTAGGACGGTTCCTTTTTGTATGGCTAAAAAGCCAAACTGTTCTCTGACAACATCAATAGCTGTCTGAAGTCTATTTTCTTTTTCAATTTCTTCTACATCATGCAAAATGAGGACAACCCTTTTACTACCAAGGTGTTCTGTGCAGAATGCGGTTCAGCTTTTGGACGTAAGAACTGGACGACCAGTCGTGGCAAACGTAAAGTTTGGCAGTGTAACAACCGTTATAAGGTAAAGGGACAGATTGGTTGTCAGAATAACCATATCGATGAGGGAACACTAGAGAAAGCTGTAATGATGGCAGTTAAACTACTGAGTGAGAATATGGATTTGTTGCATGGAAAGTGGAATAAGATCTTGGAAGAAAACCAGTTATTAGAAAAGCATTACAGTGTGTTACTGGCTGAATTGATAAATAAGGAGTGTTGGGAATATGATTCCTTTGAGATGTGTCAGGTACTAGATAGTATTTTGATTTCGGAGGATGGACAGATAACCGTTAGATTTTTGGAAGGAACAGAAGTTGATTTATAAGGCTGTAGGCATAGTATAGTTCACTATGTTTGCAGCCTTTTTTCTTGTTTAGTGGTATAATTATATGTAGGATTTTTTTAATATCGGTTACTTTTTATGAATTAACCAAAAAACTAAAATGGAGTTGTTTTATAATGAGATATTCTGAAGAAGCATTACAATCATGGATTAAGCCGTTATCTGCCACTGAAGAAACACGGGTTGAAAATACTATTGGAATGATTAAAGATGCAATAGAAAGGAGTGGGCTCTCTTCAAAGTATGAATATGAAATTTTTGCCCAAGGTTCTTATGCAAATAATACGAATGTAAAGAAAAATAGCGACATTGATATCTGTATCATGGTGAAATCTTTATTTTATTGTGAGTATGTAGATGGGTTATCGGACCTAGACTATAATTACTCTAGTAGCAGCACCAATGCTAATGTATTTAAAAACGAAGTGATTAAAGCGTTAATTTCAAAATTTGGTGCAGAATCAGTTTCTATTGGCAATAAGTGTATCAATATTAATTCTAACTCATATCACGTAAATGCAGATGTAGTCCCATGTTTTCAATATCGAAATTATAGATATATTGGTAGCAGGTCATCTGAAAAATTTGTTGAAGGCATCAAATTTTTTACCTCAAACGGAAATTATGAAGTAATTAATTATCCTAAAGTTCATATACAAAATGGTATCTCTAAGAATAAATCTACTCACTATAAATATAAATATTTAGTTAGGATTATGAAGCATATTAAGAACGAGATGCAGGAGCTAGGATTGACAAACGAACGCATTTCTTCATATTTGATAGAATGTTTGGTCTGGAATATACCTGAACAGATGTTTTTCAATAGTAATAGCTACACAGGGTTGTTACAGCAAGCGTTATATTACATAGTGTCTCAAGTGAATTTAAATTGGGTTGAAGTAAGTGGAATGTATTACCTTTTTCGTTCAGAGCAGAAATGGAATTTACAGGATACAAAAACTTTTTTAGTTAGAATGATTGAATTTTTGGATTATAAATAAAACTTATGAATGAACAGCAGAAAAAATTTTTGAATATTACAATATGGGTTTTTGCAATTTGCTTGTTATTAAGATTGTTAATAAGTGGCCAAGAGATTGCAGTGAATCTTAAATCTGATATTTTGGCATTGGTATATTCAGCCATTGGGTATATTGGTGAAGCTATATCAGTTACAGCAATTATTATGGCTATTTTTGAAAAAACAGCATGGCGGTGGCCATTACTATCTAAGATTCATAATGTTCCAATTTTATTTGCGAATTATGTAGGTAGTTTCAAGACGGACTATGATCAGAATGAAAGAAATTGTGAACTTACTATTGAACAGTCATTTACGACTATTAAAGTTAAGTTTAAAACGGGTGAAAGTTCGAGCCATAGCATTACAGCATCAATTATCAATGATAATGGAACACAAAAATTAATTTATACATATTTAAATAGCCCAAGGGCTGAATTGCAAAGTCCTATACATTATGGGACGGTAATTCTTGATATTGATAATCCAAATCAACTAGAAGGAAATTATTATACTAATCGAGGAACCAAAGGTTCAATGAGTTTTGAGATAAACAACCCTTCTCGCTAGTTGGATTTGTAAAGATTTAAATAAAGAAAGAAGAACTAACTATCGGAAACTTGGCATAGATGTAACAATACTGTATATTAACGAAGCCGTAAATACTCGCATTAGTTACGTTTAATAGTTTAATACGGATATTCAGCAGCTTTGATTTCGTTTCACAGTATAGGTAGTAACCGTCAAGACATGTGGAGGCGGTAGTTTTGATGTCAAAAGTTGCAACCAGTGAATAAATGAAGTGTAGAAAATAAAGGCTTGTTCAATTCAATATATAATGAATTACCGGCACCCAAACCAAAGAAAAAGAAATAATTAAATTAGAAGTTGAAGGGGGGAAGAATGAGAATCGGAGTTATTCAAGCAAGTTCGCAAGCGACCAAAAATCAAATAATCTATGATGCTGTATTAAAGTATGCTCCAAAGAAATCTGAGGTTATAAATTTTGGCTGTACGATGGAAGAAAATGAAAAATACTCGTATATAGAAATTTCTATTCTTATAGGTATCTTGTTGGCAAGTAGGACAGTTGATTTCGTTGTTACGGGCTGTTCTTCCGGACAAGGAATGATGCTTGCTTGTAATAGTATGCCTGATGTCATTTGCGGATATGCACCTACACCGAAGGATGCCTATTTATTTGCTCAGATTAATAATGGAAATGCGATATCATTACCATTAGGTGAAGATTATACATGGTCAGGTACTGAAAATCTTGAAAAAACAATAGAAGCTCTTTTCTCAGAGCCATTTGGGCAAGGATACCCTAAAAGTGAGGCAGAGAGAAAGATAAGAGATGCCGAGCAACTTAAAGAGATAAGAAGAATCGGACAGGTTCAGTTTAAAGAATTAGTAAATATACTAGATATATCACTGCTTGAATCAATCAAGAGGAAACAGAATGTAATTCAGAATGTAAAGGCGTATGGGAAGAAAGAAATAGCTGATTTAATGAAATGAGTAAATCACAGTTTGTCGGGGTAATACCTTTTAACGATAACCTTATGCTATCGTCAAAAGGTTTATAGACATGTTCCCACATACATGTTCACTTGGCATACATAGTGTTCACTCGTTTTATGTCGAGTATGTGGTACTGCTTTTAAGAGCTGATTGAACAAGGAAAACTAGCTAGTGAAAGTTCTACAGTAAGGAGTTTAAACATGAAATTCCATGAATTTGGGGATAAGAATTTACCTCCTATCTTACTAATACACGGTGGCGGCAGTTCTTGGTGGAATTATCTTCGTCAAGCACGTATCTTGTCAGAAAAATACCGTATTATTCTACCCACTTTGAATGGCCACGGCGAGGAATATCAACTTGATTATGTTTCTACTGAAGATTCTGCTTTGGAGATTCTAGACTATATCAAAGCAAACTGTAGTGGGAAGTTGTTTGCAATCGGTGGTGTTTCACTTGGTGGTCAAATTGCCATGGAGCTTTTGTCTTTAGACAGTGAAATTGCTGAGAAGGCCATTATAGACGGAAGCCTCTGTATTCCTCAACCAAGGTTAGCTAAAATCAGTATCTTTCTGGTGTCTCTATTTGGTAAACTGATGTTCAATAAATTCTCTTGCAAACTTCAGTTAAGCATGATGAACAAACTCTATCCTAAACTGGCTTATCCAGAGGAAATAAAAACTTATTATTTGGAGGATCTGCCAAGGACACCTGTCAAAACATTGGTAACCATTTACAAAAACTATATGGGGCGTTACAAGCTGAAAGATATGATTTCTGCTAGCAAGGCTCAGGTTCTGTATATCTATGGTGAAAAAGAATTGAACTGTGTGAAAGAATCAGCGAAATTATTTCATCAGCTACATTCAAATACAATTTTGTATGAAGCAAAGGGCTATAACCACGGCTATTTATCAGCTTACCTGCCTCATGAGTGGATTGATTTGGTGGTGCCATTTTTAAAGAGTGATTTATTAGAAATGTGTAACGAATCTGATATGCCATAAGGAGGAAACGGATGCTAGGAGCAATAGTTGGAGACATTGTAGGTTCCGTTTACGAATGGAACAATATCAAAACGAAGGACTTTCCTTTATTTCTTGAGGATTGTTTTTCATGGATGATACGGTAAGTCCGAACCGTTGAATGTGTAATCTTGTTAGTGAAACGTAGTAATCCTCAAAATAATGAAACTAAAACTCCATTATTTCGTTATGACAACCTAAATTGATTTTAAGGAGGTGTTATATTGATAGAAAGCAGACCTGAGTTTGATAAAATCGTATCATTCGATGAGTTTAATAAATACTATTGGTATCGTGATGAACTTTCACAACTATGTAAATCATTAGGATTAGAATATAGAGGTACTAAACAAGAACTCAATCATATTATTGAGCAGTACTTTAAGGGTAATTTGATTAAAAAATCATCAATAAAAAGGAAAAAGAAACGAGTAGAAGTCGTTGCCTTAGATACGCCCTTACTTGAATGTGGATTCTCCTTTAATGCAGACTTTAGAGAATATTTCTCAACTTTAACAGAGGTTTCGCCATTTAAATTTACTGCTGATATGGCTACAGCTTGGAGAAAAGTAAAAAGAGAAAATGATTTGAGTTTTACAATCCAAGATATGCTAAAAGTCTATTATGGAAATTCAGACTATGCCAAGTATGATCATTCGGTTTGTCAATGGAATCAATTTTTAAAGGATTTCTGTGCAGACGAAAATAGCCGCAACTACTCAAACAAGTTAAAAATAGCTTCTATTCTTTGGAAAGAAGTTAGAAATTCAAAAGTTGAAAAAATTTATTCAAAGAATCTTTTGGCTGAATATGCTGATAAAATAAAAGAGTATGGTAAGTAGAAATCCCATCTCACTTGGTGGCGACAGTGATACTCTCGCTGCAATCACTGGCAGCATTGCCGAGGCAGCTTACGGAATTCCTGATTGGATAAAGGATAATGCCTATTCTTACTTGGATGAACCCTTAAAGGATGTAGTTAGAAGATGGGAAAATAGAATAAAAGCGTATTAATCTCCAGTACGTCAGATTTCTCTTTTCTGTATTTTCGTAGTATAATAGGGATACGTTTAGTTTCATATAATGAGATATATATTTTTAACGAATATTAAGGAGAACATTAATGAAAAAAGCAATGGTAATTATCAACCCTACTTCTGGTGGCGAAAAGGCTTTGGATTACAAAGAAAAGCTGGAGAATAAAGCAAAAGAATACTTTGAGCACGTGGAAACCAAAATTACCGAAAAGGCGCTGGATGCAACACATTTTGCTGAAGAAGCTTCTCGTGAGCAGTACGATGCAGTGGTTGTTTTCGGTGGGGATGGGACTGTCAATGAAGTCATTTCGGGTATTGCTGAGAGAGACTACATTCCTAAGTTAGGGATTATCCCTGGTGGCACGGGTAACCTCATTACAAAACTGTTGGAAATCAATCAAGACATCGACGGAGCTATTGATGAGCTTGATTTCAATCTCACCAACAAAATCGATATCGGTAAAGCAAATGATAACTATTTTGGTTATATTTTTAGTATCGGTTCACTTCCTGAGGCGATTCACAATGTTGAAATCGAGGACAAGACAAAATTCGGTATTTTAGCCTATGCTGTAAATACCATGAAGTCCGTTATGACAGATCAGGTCTTTAACATTAAGATTGAGACAGAAAATGGAAATTATGTTGGTGAAGCTAGTCATGTTTTGGTTCTCTTGACAAATTACTTCGCTGATAAGAAAATCTTTGAAGAAGACAAAGATGGCTATGCCAACATTTTGATTCTGAAAGATGCGTCTCTATTCTCCAAATTATCCGTTATTCCTGATTTACTAAAAGGAGATGTTGTCGGCAATGATAATATTGAGTATATCAGAGCGCGTAATATTAAGATCTCTTCAGATAGTGAATTGGAGTCAGATGTTGACGGCGATAAATCGGATAACCTACCTGTAGAAATCAAAGTCCTAGCTCAGCGAGTAGAAGTATTTTCAAAACCGAAAGAGGATTAGTATATAGAGAAAGCCTTTTTTAAGGCTTTTTTGTATACTTTAAAAGATAGTTCTTTTAAGAACTGACATTCCTTGCAAATAAAATACGAAAGTAGTATACTAGATTAACAATTGTGAAAACGTTTGCGCTATATACGGATGAAAGTAAACTAGGAGACAAATTAATGGAATTAAGTGCTATTTACCATAGGACTGAGTCAGAGTATGCCTATCTTTATAAGGATAAGAAGATTCATATTCGGATTCGAACTAAGAAAGGGGATATTGAGAGTATCACCTTGCATTATGGTGACCCTTTTATCTTTATGGAGGAGTTTTATCAGGATACAAAGGAAATGTCCAAGCTAACTTCTGACGCCATCTTTGATTATTGGCAGGTTGAAGTGTCCGTTGACTTTGCACGTATCCAGTATCTCTTTGAACTCAAGGATACAGAAGGTCAAAGTATTTTGTATGGCGATAAAGGGTGTGTGGAAAATTCTCTAGAAAATCTTCATGCTATTGGGAATGGATTTAAGTTGCCTTATCTTCATGAGATTGATGCATGCCAGATTCCTGACTGGGTTTCAAATACGGTGTGGTATCAGATATTTCCTGAGAGATTTGCTAATGGAAATGCTCTATTAAACCCAGAAGGGACATTAGACTGGGATTCCTCTATCACACCTAAAAGTGATGATTTCTTTGGTGGTGATTTACAGGGGATTATTGACCATCTGGATTATTTGCAAGACTTGGGGATTACTGGACTTTATCTTTGTCCTATATTTGAATCCACGAGCAATCATAAGTACAATACGACGGATTATTTTGAAATTGACCGTCATTTTGGAGACAAGGAGACCTTCCGGGAGCTGGTCGAGCAAGCTCATCAGCGTGGCATGAAAATCATGCTGGATGCGGTATTTAACCATATTGGTTCGCAATCTCCTCAATGGCAAGATGTTGTCGAAAATGGTGAGCAATCTGCTTATAAGGATTGGTTCCATATTCAACAATTCCCAGTGACAACTGAAAAGCTAGTTAATAAGAGAGACTTACCTTATCATGCTTTTGGTTTCGAGGACTATATGCCTAAGCTAAATACAGCCAATCCAGAGGTCAAGAATTATCTTTTAAAGGTTGCGACTTATTGGATTGAAGAGTTTGATATCGATGCTTGGCGTTTGGATGTGGCTAATGAGATTGACCATCAGTTTTGGAAGGATTTTCGAAAAGCAGTTTTAGCTAAAAGGCCTGATCTTTATATCCTTGGAGAAGTCTGGCATAGGTCTCAGCCTTGGCTAAATGGAGATGAGTTCCATGCTGTCATGAATTATCCTTTATCTGATAGCATCAAGGACTATTTCTTACGAGGAATTAAGAAGACAGACCAGTTCATCGATGAAATCAATGGTCAGTCTATGTATTACAAGCAGCAGATTTCAGAGGTTATGTTTAATCTCTTGGATTCGCATGATACAGAGCGAATCTTGTGGACGGCAAATGAAGACGTTCAACTGGTTAAATCAGCCCTAGCCTTTCTCTTTTTACAAAAAGGAACACCCTGCATCTATTACGGAACCGAGTTAGCCTTAACCGGAGGACCAGACCCAGATTGCCGTCGTTGTATGCCTTGGGAACGCGTATCAAGTGACAATGATATGTTGAATTTTATGAAGAAGCTAATCAAGATTCGCAAACACGCGTCAGCAATCATTTCGCAAGGCAAGTACAGCCTAAAAGAAATCAAACAAAATGTAGTTGCCTTGGAATGGACATACGAAGGCCGGGTCCTTAAAGCCATCTTTAATCAATCAAAAGATGATTATCTTTTAGAAAAGGAAGCAGTAGCACTAGCAAGCAATTGCCAAGAACTAGAGAATCAGCTTGTGATTTCTCCAAATGGATTTGTGATTTTTCATTAAAGAGCGACAGGAAAATTGTAGTATAGAGAAGATTTTACAAGCAGACTATTTGTCGTCTTGCTGCAATTGGTATATAATTTAACTTAAAGAAAATAGGAGGACTGACCGAATGGAATTAAAAGATTTTACAGAAAAAGAACAGGAAATGATTAAGAAGGGGCTTACGACGTCTAAGATTAGTGACAAGGAAACTGCTGAAAAGATTCTTGCGCTAGTACCACAAGACTTGATTAAGCGAATCCCATTTTTCGTCAGAAAACATGCTACGACACGTACGATTAAACGCATTTCAATTGAACACCCTGAACTCTACGCTGCAGCTCAAACAAGTGGTGAAATTCCAGAAAAAGAACGCGAAGAATTACGTCAGATTATCACGACTATCTTTGAACAAAAGATGAATAAGCATAGTATTAAGTAGAGAATGAAAAAATATTTTATTGGCGGTCTGGGAAGCAATATCTATCATAGCAAGGATTTTCTTCAAGAACTAGATTCGCAGGTTTATTTTCTAAGTCCATATGAAAAGCATCTTCGAGATGAAACAGAATTGAAATTATGGTTTAAAAATGAGATTGTAGAAGGAGACTCTATCTGTCTGATAGGTCATTCTCTTGGAGGAGATTTGGCGCGTTATCTTGCATCGGAATTTTATGAAGTGACAAAACTGATTCTTTTGGATGGTGGCTATCTAGATTTAGATAAGATTTTACCTTTAGATGTGGAATTAGAGGAAACAAAAAACTATATTGAATCTCAAGTTGTTTCGGACTTAGATGTTCTTATTTCTAAAGAAAAATCTGAAGCAAAGCATTGGTCAGAAAATATGGAGGAAGCTGTAAGACAGTCCTATCACTGGAATGCAGAGTATAATAGATATGAGTTGGCTATAAATTATGAAAATATAGAAGCGATACTCCGTCTACGAAGAAAAATCCAAGCTTTTAAGAGAGAAGTGGGAGATACCTTGTTTATTAGTCCTCGCTATCCTAATGAAGCTACATGGAGAGAGGACGCCCTAAAAGAATTGCCAGACTATTTTGATACTCTATTTTTAGAAAACCTTAGCCATGAGCTTTATACTGAAGCACCCAAAGAAATCGCTAGTCTGATTAATGAGTGGCTCGCTTATTCTCACTGAGCTACTTATGTTATAAGATTTAAATCTACAAATCATTAATACTCAGATAACAAAAAACGAACAGGCTCTTTTTCTGTCATTCAGAAGAGAACTTGTTCGTTTTGTTTTTTATGTTTTTATCTCGTTTTTTAAAACACGCGATACACATAAGGATTTTCTGGTTTATCGACTTTTGTAAAGCTATCGATTTCCAAGGTTGGGAGGTTTTGTTTGAGTTCTTTATGGTAGTGATTGACCAGTTTTCCTTTGGCAGTAATCCAAGTGTTGTCCTCATACTGACGGGTATTTCCCTTGGTCAGCAATCCATAGACACCTGAATCTGCGATACAGTGAATAATGCCAAAGCGGAACAAAAATTGGCTATTGGCATGACTGGGGTCGTTATAAACAAAGCCTGTAAACTGGACTGTCTTACCCTCAAACTCATCTGGATAGTCGTAGATAGCTTCCATGACTTCCATATAGTTTTCGTTGGTGATCTGAATACTATCTTGGGACAAGTATTTATCCGCCGCAGTTCGCATTTCCTTTTCATAAGCTGATTTTGAAAAATAAGAACTGGTATCTGGTTTCAAATATTGGCTTGTCGTACCTTCACTAGTCTGAATGGCTTGATCCGTACCTTCTGATAAGGGGAAATGATAGCCTTTGGCAGAAACAGTCTGAGAATCCAAGCTAACAGTTGGAAATGTTAAGCCGACGACAATAGGAATAGCCAGAAGAGCAATACTCATTACCTTCGCCAATCGGCTGTTCAGATGACTATGGGTTTTGACTTGCTTCATCCAGATATACAATTGAACGATTGCCAAGATAAAGGAAAGTACCATGGAAATATAGGCCAGATAGGAATAGTGCATGTTGATGTACTGGTTTAATTTACCCGACAGATGGAGATAAATGGTCAGTTCAAAATAGCCAGCTAAAACTAAAAATCGAATCATAGGATGACTCCAATCAAGAGAGAATATACTAAGACAACGAGTGTCACAATCGTAATGAAGTGACTGATAAATCGTGCTTTCAAGTAATTTTTCATCATGAGAATATTTTTGATATCCAGCATTGGGCCAATGACGAGAAAGGCCAGAACTGGTGCTAAACCGAAACTTGAGAGAAGAGAAGCCCCGATAAAGGCATCCGCCTCACTACAGAGAGAGAGAAGAAATGCCAAAAGCATCAAGAGCAGGATGGCAAAAAGAGGGGTCGCACTGATAGAGGTCAGAATCCGTGTCGGTACATAGACCTGTATAACAGAGGCAAAGAGACAGCCAAATACCAAATAACGGCCCGTATCAAAAAATTCATCAATGGCTTGCACAAAGACCTGAAAAACTTTTTTTACAGGACTCAAATGAGAAAAATCATGCTCATGGCAGGCCAAACGATTTTCTTTTTGAATCGGTTCTTGCCAGAAAAATCCTAGAAAAATCCCAAGTATCACAGCCACAACAATAGAACCCAGAGCTCGTAACAGGGCGACGTGTAATGAGTTGCCAAAGGCTGAATAGGTCGCAAAGAGAACAATGGGATTGATAACAGGTGCTGTCACAAGAAAGGGAACGGCTGTGTAACTGGGAACCTTTTTTTCCAGAAAACGATTGATAATGGGGACGATTCCACATTCACAAGAGGGGAAAAGTATCCCGACGAAGGTGCCAAAAAAGATTCTCCCCCAACGATTTCGAGGGAGAAAATGATAAACCTTTTCAGGTGTGATATAAACCTCAATCAGCCCTGAAACAATACTTCCTATCAGAACGAAGGGTAGGGCTTCAATGATTATAGAGAGAAAGATAGCCCCAGTCTGAAGCACACTAGATGGGAGTTGTTGGAAAGCAGTCATCTAGTTTTTCTTTTCTGCTTTGGCTTTTTTCTCTTTGTCATCAGGGAAAGTGACTTGTTTCAAATCAGGGAGTTTAGCAAACTCCTCAAACATCTTGTCCAAGTCATCAGTTTTTGTAAATTTTACAGCCATAGGTGCACCTCGATTCTAAATTCTACCTCTATTATACTATTATTTTGAGGAAAAGGGAAAAGTTAAAATTGAGTATCTAACGAATAATAGAGCGTGATATATCCTAGTATACACTATGATTGTGATATAATAATTGTGGAATAACGGAGGAAATGATGGAACATAAAAAGATCGGTCAGGTGACTGACGAAGTAAAAGAAATTTTTAATATTGTTCTTGAAGCTAGTGATATCAAAGTTAACAAAGAAGGTTTAAGAAGTCATATGTTGAAACGACATCATAATGATGTGATTCATCATATTGAAGACCTGGAACTCATACTAAGGAACCCAGATTTCGTCGGGGTCAATCCACGAGAGAAAGACGCCAGTTTTGAATATGTAAAAAGATTTGATAATAATGTTCTTGTTGCGATTAAGTTACATAAAAGTGGTGATTTCTTTTATGTTCCGACCATGTATCGCTTACAAGATTTTAAGTTACAAAGTCGTATTAAGTCTGGTAGATTGAGAAAACTTGACAAAAAAAGTAGATAGTGCTAGAATAATATTAACGAAAGACATTTGAGGGCAGAAAGGTTCCTGCCGCACCTTGAAAAAGGTATCTGAGATGCTGGGTACACCGACCAGCCAAGTGTCCGTTATTTCAAAGGATGGAGCTTAAATGCTCCTTTTTTATTTAAAATTTCAAAATAGATTACACTCACCGCAGGCTCAGGCTTGCGGTTTTTTATTTTTCAAAAACACGCATTTTGGACGATTAGAAATAGAAATCTAAATGCTATTCTTCACCACAACAATTAGGATAAATAATTTTTAACACGAGGGCTCTCCTTTCACCAAATTTGAGTCTGCCGATCCCTTGGCTATCCTTTCCTTTCACAAACGAGTCGCTTATTCAATTATAAGTTTACGTGCTCCTAGTCACAGTCAGTTGTGCTTGATGGAAAGAATGACACCTATAAAAATGCGAGGTAGTGACTATACCACTCACTTATTCACCACCCCGTGATTTGTAGTAGTGATAGGCTTTCTCGCTATTATTATAAAACAAAATAAAGAGCACAACACTTTTTCATTCTGTGTTGTGCCTTGAGTGAAACGAAAGGAATTAATTATAAAAGTTTAAAAAGTCAATGTGTTATTCCAGGTCAGGAACATCTTCCAGAACTGGCTATTATGTCTGATCCATTAAATACTTTTGATGTCATGGAGTGGTAAAAAAAGGTGGCAATGCTCTCTAAGTACAAGTTATTGCACTATAGAATATAAATCTATTCCCCACATATTGTTTTTAAATACTGTAAGAGCTAATTTGAAACGTTTAGCTTATGGTATAATAGATTCATGGATAAAAAATATGAAAAAATCTCCCAGGATTTGGGAGTGACGTTAAAGCAAATTGATACTGTTCTAAGTTTGACAGCTGAAGGGGCGACTATTCCCTTTATTGCGCGTTATCGCAAGGATATGACTGGTAGTTTGGATGAGGTGACAATTAAGGCCATTATCGACTTGGATAAAAGCCTGACAAATCTCAACGACCGTAAGGAAGCTGTCTTAGCTAAGATTCAAGAACAAGGCAAGTTGACCAAGGAATTGGAAGAAGCTATCTTAGCTGCCGAAAAATTAGCAGACGTTGAAGAACTCTATCTTCCTTACAAGGAAAAGCGTCGGACCAAGGCAACTATTGCCCGTGAAGCTGGGCTCTTTCCTCTTGCTCGCTTGATTTTGCAAAATGTAGCTGACTTAGAGAAAGAGGCTGAAAAGTTTGTCTGTGAAGGATTTGCGACTGGGAAGGAAGCCCTGTCTGGTGCAGTTGATATCTTGGTCGAAGCCTTATCGGAAGATGTGACCTTGCGTTCCATGACTTATCAGGAGGTGCTGAGACACTCCAAACTCACTTCTCAAGTTAAGGATGAAAGTCTGGATGAAAAGCAAGTTTTTCAGATTTACTATGATTTTTCTGAGACAGTTGGGAATATGCAAGGCTATCGTACCTTGGCGCTCAATCGTGGGGAGAAGCTAGGTGTCTTGAAGGTCGGTTTTGAACATGCGACGGACCGCATTCTAGCCTTCTTTGCAGCTCGTTTCAAGGTGAAAAATGCCTATATAGATGAAGTAGTTCAGCAATCTGTTAAGAAAAAGGTCTTGCCTGCTATCGAGCGTCGTATTCGGACAGAACTGACGGAGAAGGCAGAAGAAGGAGCTATCCAACTCTTTTCTGACAACCTGCGCAATCTGCTCTTAGTTGCTCCGCTGAAAGGGCGTGTGGTTCTTGGTTTTGACCCTGCCTTTCGTACAGGTGCCAAGCTAGCTGTCGTGGATGCAACAGGAAAAATGCTGACAACTCAGGTCATTTATCCTGTCAAACCAGCATCAGCTCGTCAAATCGAAGAAGCAAAGAAAGATTTGGCAGATTTGATTGGTCAATACGGTGTAGAGATTATTGCCATCGGAAATGGTACTGCTAGTCGTGAAAGTGAAGCCTTTGTGGCGGAAGTTCTTAAAGATTTTCCTGAGGTTAGTTATGTCATCGTAAATGAAAGTGGTGCTTCGGTCTATTCTGCCAGCGAACTTGCCCGTCAGGAGTTTCCAGACTTGACTGTTGAAAAACGCTCAGCCATCTCTATCGCCCGTCGTTTGCAGGACCCCCTTGCGGAATTGGTCAAAATCGATCCTAAGTCAATCGGTGTCGGTCAATACCAACACGATGTCAGTCAGAAGAAACTATCTGAGAGTCTGGACTTTGTCGTCGATACAGTGGTTAACCAAGTTGGTGTCAATGTCAACACAGCCAGCCCAGCTCTTCTTTCCCACGTCGCTGGACTCAATAAAACTATTTCTGAAAATATTGTCAAATACCGTGAGGAGGAAGGAAAAATCACTTCACGCGCCCAAATCAAGAAAGTTCCTCGTCTGGGGGCCAAGGCCTTTGAACAGGCAGCTGGTTTCCTTCGTATCCCTGAAAGTAGCAATATCCTTGATAATACAGGAGTTCACCCAGAGAACTATACTGCGGTTAAGGAACTCTTCAAACTCTTGGATATCAAGAACTTGAATGAAGAGGCCCAAGGCAAACTCAAGTCGCTATCAATCAAGGAAATGGCGCAAGAGCTAGACCTTGGTCCAGAAACTCTTAAAGATATCATTGCAGATCTTCTCAAACCAGGTCGAGATTTCCGTGATTCCTTTGACGCACCTGTGCTTCGCCAAGATGTCCTAGATATCAAAGACTTAGTGGTAGGCCAGAAGCTAGAAGGTGTTGTGCGTAACGTTGTTGACTTCGGTGCCTTCATTGATATCGGGATTCATGAGGACGGTCTGATTCATATTTCCCATATGAGTCGCAAATTTATCAAACATCCTAGCCAAGTGGTGGCAGTTGGAGATTTGGTGACCGTTTGGGTTAAGAAAATTGATACTGAACGTGAAAAAGTCAATCTGTCGCTCCTAGCTCCAAATGAAACTGACTGATTACGTTAAGCAGGTTTCACTAGAAGACTTCAGCAGACCTTTTATCCATCATGTTCAGTGGAATAGGCGTCTACGTTCGACAGGTGGGCGATTTTTCCCCAAAGATGGGCATTTGGATTTTAATCCCAAGGTTTATCAGGAACTAGGTCTGGATGTTTTTAGGAAAATTGTCCGACATGAACTCTGTCATTATCACCTCTATTTTCAAGGGAAGGGCTATCAACACAAGGATCGGGATTTTAAGGAACTGTTGAAAGCAGTGGATGGATTACGCTTTGTGCCCTCCTTGACAAATAGCTACTCTAAACCACTCAAACTTTATCGTTGCCAATCCTGCCAGCAAAGGTATCAGCGCAAACGAAGGATTGATACAAAACGCTATCGTTGTGGAGTTTGTAGAGGTAAATTGCTACTAATAAATCAGCCTGAGGACTGATGAAAGCCGAGCCTACCCGTGATATACTATGACTAACCTAGCAGAAAGAGGAAATATCATGAACAGTAAATTTTATAAGATGAGACGAAATCGTATGATTTCAGGAGTTCTGGCAGGTCTGTCAGACAAGTGGAACTTTGATGTTACTCTTGTTCGCTTCCTATTTGCCATTTTTACAGTCGCAAACTTTGGACTTGGTGTGATTATCTATATCATCCTAGCCTCTATCATGCCAACCAAGGAAGAAATCGAAGCAGAAATGTACGGAACAGGCCCACGCAAACGCAAAGAAGCCCAAGCCATTGACGATAATGAAGGCTGGTTTTGGTGAGGTGGAGCAGTTATTTTACTGTTAGTCTATATTAGAGTAATCTATTTTAACATTTCTTGAACCCTTGCATTCCGCAAGGGTTTTCTTCTTGCTTTCTTTTTGTGGTAAAATATTTTTAATAAAATATCTACATTTCCCCCAATCTTACAAAAATGTAAGATTAAAGTCTCTTTTGTAAGGTTAGGTTATGGCAAGTGGTCTTTTTTTGATGTAAACTAGACTCATAAAGAACAAAGGAGTAACATCATGAAACAAATCTTACATAAGAAAACAAGAAAACCAAGCCATAAAGATATCAAGCGTGTTCAACTGGGATGCGCTATGATGCAAGCGACATTTCATTTGATGGGATATTAAGAAAGGAGATTCTCATGACACTTTTAGATGTAAAACACGTTCAAAAAATTTACAAAACTCGTTTTCAGGGCAACCAAGTAGAGGCCCTCAAGGATATTCACTTTACCGTCGAAAAGGGTGACTACGTTGCCATCATGGGTGAGTCTGGTTCTGGTAAATCAACTCTTCTCAATATTCTAGCTATGCTGGATAAACCAACTCGTGGCCAGGTTTATCTGAATGGTACTGATACAGCAACTATTAAAAATTCACAGGCTTCTAGCTTCCGTCGTGAAAAGCTAGGATTTGTCTTCCAAGACTTTAACTTGCTAGATACTCTGTCTGTTAAGGACAATATCTTGCTTCCCCTTGTCTTGTCAAGAAGACCCATTACAGAGATGATGAAGAAATTGGTGGTGACAGCTGAGAATCTCGGTATCAATCAATTGCAAGAGAAGTACCCTTACGAGATTTCTGGTGGTCAGAAACAGCGTGTAGCAGTAGCTCGTGCCATCATCACAGAACCTGAAATTCTCCTTGCTGATGAGCCAACAGGAGCCCTTGATTCCAAGTCCTCTGCAGCCTTACTTGATGTCTTTGATGAAATCAATGAGCGCGGCCAAACCATTCTTATGGTAACCCACTCCACAGCAGCAGCTAGCAGAGCTAAACGTGTACTCTTTATCAAAGACGGCATTCTTTACAACCAAATCTACCGTGGAGATAAGACAGAACGTCAGATGTTCCAAGAAATCTCTGATACCTTGACTGTCATGGCAAGCGAGGTGAATTAGTATGTTTCGATTAACCAATAAGTTAGCGGTATCGAACTTGATTAAAAACCGCAAACTCTACTATCCTTTTGCGTTGGCTGTTCTCTTGGCAGTCACCGTCACCTATCTCTTTTACTCTCTAACCTTCAATCCCAAGATTTCGGAAATCCGTGGAGGGACAACCATTCAAGCTACTCTTGGATTTGGTATGTTTGTCGTCACCCTTGCGTCAGCCATTATCGTCCTCTATGCCAATAGTTTTGTCATGAAGAACCGTTCCAAGGAACTGGGAATTTATGGCATGTTAGGCTTGGAGAAACGTCACCTGATCAGTATGACCTTTAAGGAGTTAGTGCTATTTGGAATTTTAACTGTTGGAGCAGGTATCGGTATTGGAGCCTTGTTTGACAAGTTGATTTTCGCTTTCCTACTCAAACTGATGAAATTAAAGGTTGAACTTGTCGCTACCTTCCAGATGAAAGTTGTCATTGCAGTACTTGTTGTCTTCGGTTTGATTTTCCTAGGCCTCATGTTCCTGAATGCCCTTCGAATCGCCCGTATGAATGCTCTCCAACTCTCTCGTGAGAAAGCCAGCGGTGAGAAAAAAGGTCGCTTTCTACCTCTCCAAACGATTCTTGGTTCCATTAGTTTAGGGATTGGCTACTATCTTGCCCTTACGGTAAAAGATCCTCTTACAGCCTTAACAACCTTCTTCATAGCTGTTTTACTGGTTATCTTTGGTACTTATCTATTGTTTAATGCAGGAATTACCGTTTTCCTTCAAATCTTAAAGAAAAACAAGAAATACTATTACCAACCAAATAACCTTATCTCAGTGTCTAACTTGATTTTCCGTATGAAGAAAAATGCAGTTGGACTAGCAACCATCGCTATCTTGTCAACAATGGTTTTGGTAACCATGTCAGCAGCGACAAGCATTTTCAATTCCGCAGAAAGCTTTAAAAAAGTTCTAAATCCTCATGATTTTGGGGTTTCAGGGCAAAATGTTGAAAAAGAAGACTTGGACAAACTCTTGAGCCAGTTTGCAAGTGACAAAGGTTATCAGATTAAAGAGAAAGAAGTTCTTCGTTACACTTACTTTGGTGTTGCGAACCAAGAAGGAAATAAGTTAACCCTTTTTGAAAAAGGACAAAATCGTGTCCAACCCACAACAGTTTTCATGGTATTTGATCAAAAAGATTATGAAAATATGACTGGTCAAAAACTGTCTCTATCAGGAAATGAGGTCGGACTCTTTGCAAAGAATGAGGGAGTTAAAGAACAGAAAACTCTAACTCTAAATGATCATCAATTTTCTGTCAAAGAAGAATTTAATAAAGATTTCATTGTCAACCATGTCCCAAATCAGT
This sequence comes from Streptococcus mitis, assembly GCF_047464965.1. Lineage (GTDB taxonomy): Bacteria > Bacillota > Bacilli > Lactobacillales > Streptococcaceae > Streptococcus > Streptococcus mitis_DU. The sequence goes on along the minus strand of NZ_JASHAT010000011.1, from coordinate 25,961 downwards.
TTAATATTTTGACTGCTGATTACAATTACCTTGTTGTAGCTGATTTACAAGCCTTTTTGGATCAATTCCCAGATTCGGCTATCTATAATCAGTTTTACGGTGGCATGAATGTAAATGCCAGTGAAGAAGAACAACTCAAGGTCGCTGACGAGTATGATAAATACCTCGATCAGTTTAATGCTCAATTAAACACGGAAGGTAGCTATGTTTATGGTAGTAATTTATCAGATGCTAGTGCTCAGATGAGTGCCCTCTTTGGTGGTGTCTTCTTTATCGGTATTTTCCTATCCATTATCTTTATGGTCGGAACCGTTCTGGTCATTTACTATAAACAAATTTCTGAAGGCTATGAAGACCGTGAACGCTTTATTATCTTGCAGAAAGTTGGTTTAGATCAAAAGCAAATCAAGCAAACCATTAACAAACAGGTTTTAACTGTTTTCTTCCTTCCTTTGCTTTTTGCCTTCATACACCTAGCCTTTGCCTACCATATGCTTAGTCTGATTTTAAAAGTGATTGGTGTAATAGATACGAATATGATGTTGATTGTGACCTTGTCTATCTGCGCTATCTTCCTCATCGCCTATGTCTTGATTTTCATGATTACTTCTAGAAGTTATCGCAAGATTGTGCAAATGTAAAAAAAGATACCTCGACTTCAAAATCGAGGTATTCTTGTATTTTATACTCAATGAAAATCAAAAAGCAAACTAGGAAGCTAGACGCAGGTTGCTCAAAGCACTGCTTTGAGGTTGCAGATAGAACTGACGAAGTCAGCTCAAAACACTGTTTTGAGGTTGCAGATAAAACTGACGAAGTCAGTAACCATATATACGGCAAGGTGAAGCTGACGTGGTTTGAAGAGATTTTCGAAGAGTATTAAATGCTGAAAAGTTGTCCTAGCAGAAAGGTAACTCCCATGGTTAAAAGACCGATAACAAGGTTCCGAATCATAGCTGTTTTGGTTGGTGCTTTTCCAAGTCTGGCACTAGTGTAACCAGTGAGAAGAAGGGCCACACCGACGATAAGGACGGTAGCAGGGATACGGTATTCACTTGGGAAAATGGTAATTGAAAGCATGGGTGGTAAGCTACCAAGGAAAAAAGAAATAAAGCTAGAGATAGCAGCATGCCATGGATTGGTAAACTCTTCATACTCTATCCCATATTTTTCCTCTACCAAAGCCTTGAGCGGATTATTTAAAAAGGCTTTGTTGGTCAAGAGTTGAGCAGAGGTTTCACATTCTCCATTTTGGATATAGGCTGCATAGAGAGACTTTTTGGCTAGTTCCATATCTTGGTCTAGCAAGACTTGCTCACGCGCAACGGCTGCTTCCTCGGTATCTTTTTGAGTTGAAACAGATACATATTCTCCACCAGCCATCGAAAAGGCACCAGCTAAGATAGCTGCAAATCCTGATAAAAAGATAATCCAGATATTACTCGTAGCACTAGCAACCCCGATAACCACACCAGCAATGGAAATAATTCCATCATTGGCACCAAGAACACCCGCACGCAGGATATTTAAACGACCTGCAAAATTTGAATCGATTTCGTGATTTGTTTCTGACATACTATTCTCCTTTTTATCCAGTATAAAGGAAAAATATAGGGAAATCAATCTTTTAAAAGTATCTGAAAAAAGTTGCACGATTTTAATGATATAAAAATGTCGACATCTTCTCTAATAGATCAAACACCGAGGGTAATGAGTATAGAATTGCATAAAAAATTTTTAAATGAAATATGAAAATCATTTTGTTCACTTTATAATCGTTTACAAGAGAAAAGTTAGTATTAAATCAAATAAAATCCAAATATTTTACGAACTATTTTTATATTTTCTTCGTAAACCGCTTTACAAGTTCTTAAAAACATGATATAGTAATAAAGCTTAGAAAATGAGATGATGTTTTCTAGCAAATATAAACCCGAGTAAAAAACGCCTACGGACAGGCAGGGTTGAATGCCGAAGCGTGGTTGAAAAACCACATTATTGATAGGGTTAAAAGCCTACTTTTATAAGTTGATGTTAGGACACTTATCCTAATTCATAAATTTTTAGTGTGGTGAAAGCACACGTCATCTTGTGAAACGATCAATAAAGTACGTAATATTTGCTACTAGAGAGTTAGGAAACATCGGGAACAGACATACTCAACAGAAACAAACATAAAAACGTCAGAAGATTGCAGAGCAGGTGAAAACCTGCTCTTTTTTCATGAGTCAACCTTTAGTCGCCTTCGTCTTCTTGAGGCGCTACAAATACGGTAAAGGAGTATGTCTTGAAAGAGTTAGATCAAAACCAAGCCCCAATTTATGAGGCCATGGTGAAGTTGCGCAAGAAAAGGATTGTTCCCTTTGATGTTCCAGGTCACAAGCGTGGACGGGGAAATCCAGAACTTGTCGAACTGCTAGGTGAAAAATGTGTAGGCATTGATGTTAATTCGATGAAACCCTTGGATAATCTTGGTCACCCCATTTCGATTATTCGGGATGCAGAGGAGCTGGCAGCTGATGCTTTTGGAGCAGCCCATGCCTTTCTCATGATTGGGGGAACAACTTCATCGGTGCAGACTATGATTCTGTCAACCTGCAAGGCTGGAGATAAGATTATTCTGCCACGTAATGTCCATAAATCTGCTATTAATGCGTTGGTTCTATGTGGTGCCATTCCCATCTATATCGAGATGAGTGTAGATCCTAAAATTGGTATCGCTTTAGGTCTTGAAAATGATCGAGTAGCCAAGGCCATAAAGGACCATCCAGATGCCAAGGCCATTTTGATTAACAATCCTACTTACTACGGAATCTGTTCAGACCTAAGGGGATTGACAAAAATGGCTCATGAAGCTGGTATGATGGTTTTAGTAGATGAAGCTCACGGAGCGCATTTGCATTTCACTGATAAACTTCCAATTTCTGCTATGGATGCAGGGGCTGATATGGCAGCAGTCTCCATGCATAAGTCTGGTGGGAGTTTGACCCAAAGTTCGCTTCTTTTAATCGGGGAGCAGATGAATCCTGAATACGTTCGTCAGATCATCAACCTGACCCAGTCAACATCCGCCTCTTACTTGTTGATGGCTAGTCTGGATATTTCGCGTCGCAACTTGGCTCTTCGTGGTAAAGAGTCGTTTGAGAAGGTCATTGAGCTATCCGAGTACGCTCGTCGTGAAATCAATGCCATTGGCGGTTACTATGCTTACTCAAAAGAGTTAATAGATGGTGTGTCGGTCTGTGATTTTGATGTAACCAAGCTGTCAGTTTACACTCAGGGGATTGGCTTAACAGGTATCGAGGTTTATGACCTCTTACGGGATGAATATGACATTCAGATCGAGTTTGGTGATATCGGCAATATATTAGCCTACATTTCCATTGGTGACCGCATCCAAGACATCGAGCGCTTAGTCGGTGCTTTGGCTGATATCAAGAGACTCTATTCACGAGATGGGAAGGACTTGATAGCTGGAGAATATATTCAGCCCGAGTTAGTGCTGTCTCCACAAGAAGCCTTCTATTCAGAGAGAAAAAGTTTAACCTTGGATGATTCTGTTGGACAAGTCTGTGGAGAATTTGTTATGTGTTACCCTCCAGGAATCCCTATCTTGGCTCCTGGTGAACGCATTATACGTGAAATTGTAGACTATATCCAATTTGCCAAGGAACGTGGTTGCTCCCTCCAAGGGACGGAAGATCCTGAGGTCAATCACATCAACGTCATTAAGAGAAAGGAGAACTAGATGGATTTATGGTTTTCTGAAGTTCATACTCCAGATGTGAAATTGTCCCTGAGAACAGCCAAGCAACTCTACGCTGGTAAAAGTGAATGGCAGGATATCGAAGTCTTGGATACACCAGCTTTTGGGAAAATACTGATTTTAAATGGGCATGTCTTGTTTTCAGATGCGGATGATTTTGTCTACAATGAAATGACCGTCCACGTTCCCATGGCTGTCCACCCAAATCCCAAGAAAGTATTGGTTATTGGGGGTGGTGATGGCGGTGTCGCCCAAGTATTAACACTCTATCCTGAGCTGGAACAAATCGATATTGTGGAACCAGATGAGATGTTGGTTGAAGTCTGTCGTGAGTATTTCCCAGACTTTGCTGCAGGGCTAGATGATCCTCGTGTTACCATTTACTACCAAAATGGGCTACGCTTTTTGCGAAACTGCGAAGATGATTACGATATTATCATCAACGATGCGACAGATCCGTTTGGCCATACGGAAGGGCTCTTTACCAAGGAATTCTACGGCAATAGTTATAGGGCTCTGAAAGAAGACGGTATCATGATTTACCAGCATGGGAGTCCCTTCTTTGATGAGGATGAGTCAGCTTGCCGAAGTATGCATCGCAAGGTCAATCAAGCCTTTCCAATCAGCCGGGTCTATCAGGCCCATATTCCAACCAGTCCAGCTGGCTATTGGTTATTTGGGTTTGCATCGAAAAAATACCACCCTGTCAAAGATTTTGACAAGGAAGGCTGGAAAAAACGCCAGCTTTTCACAGAATACTACACTGCAAACTTACATGTGGGGGCCTTCATGTTGCCTAAGTATGTAGAAGACATTTTAGAAGAAGAGGAAGGAAAAAAATGAGTCGTTTACTAGTTATTGGATGTGGGGGCGTTGCCCAAGTTGCTATTTCAAAGATTTGCCAAGATAGCGAAACCTTTACAGAAATTATGATTGCTAGCCGTACTAAGTCAAAATGTGATGACTTGAAGGCTAAACTGGAAGGCAAAACAAGTACAAAGATTGAGACAGCTGCTCTTGATGCAGATAAGGTTGAAGAAGTAATTGCCCTGATTGAAAGCTACAAGCCAGAAGCAGTTTTGAACGTAGCACTACCATATCAAGATTTAACCATTATGGACGCTTGTTTGGCAACAGGTGTTCACTATATCGATACAGCTAACTACGAAGCCGAGGATACGGAAGATCCTGAATGGCGTGCTATTTATGAGAAACGTTGCAAGGAACTTGGTTTTACAGCCTACTTTGACTACTCATGGCAATGGGCTTATCAGGAGAAATTCAAGGAAGCAGGCTTGACCGCTCTGCTTGGTTCTGGTTTTGACCCAGGTGTGACTAGTGTCTTTTCAGCCTATGCCCTCAAACACTATTTTGATGAAATCCACTATATCGACATTTTAGACTGTAATGGTGGTGACCACGGTTATCCGTTTGCAACAAACTTTAACCCAGAAATCAATCTACGCGAGGTTTCTGCGCCAGGTTCTTACTGGGAAGATGGAAAATGGGTCGAAGTCGAAGCCATGTCAATCAAGCGTGAGTATGATTTCCCTCAAGTTGGACAAAAAGACATGTATCTCCTTCACCATGAAGAAATTGAATCATTGGCCAAGAACATTCCAGGTGTCAAACGCATTCGTTTCTTTATGACTTTTGGTCAATCTTACTTGACGCACATGAAATGTCTTGAAAATGTTGGACTCCTTCGTACGGATGCCATTAACTTCAACGGACAAGAAATTGTTCCAATCCAATTCTTGAAAGCCTTGCTTCCAGATCCTGCCAGCCTTGGCCCACGTACTGTTGGTAAGACAAATATTGGATGTATCTTTACAGGTGTAAAAGATGGCGTTGAAAAGACTATCTATATCTACAATGTTTGCGACCATCAGGAATGTTACGCAGAAGTTGGTTCACAAGCTATTTCTTACACAACAGGAGTTCCAGCTATGATTGGGACAAAATTGGTTATGAACGGTACTTGGAAACAAGCTGGAGTATATAACCTTGAAGAATTGGATCCAGATCCATTTATGGAAGCTTTGAATGAGTATGGTTTGCCATGGGTTGTGGTTGAAAATCCACAAATGGTGGACTGATGAAGTTAGAACAAGTACCAACACCAGCCTACGTTATTGACTTGGCCCGTTTAGAATCTAACTGTAAAATTCTTCATGAAGTTCAGGAAAAAGCAGGTTGCAAGGTTTTGCTTGCCCAGAAGGCTTATTCCCTCTACAAAACCTATCCCTTGATTAGTCAGTATCTATCAGGTACGACTGCAAGTGGTCTCTATGAGGCCAAGCTAGCTAGAGAAGAGTTCCCTGGTGAAGTCCATGTTTTTGCACCAGCTTTCAAGGATGAGGACATGGAGGAATTGCTTGAGCTAACAGACCATATCGTCTTTAACTCAGAGAGACAATTGCGTAAGTATGGGGCTCGTTGTCGGGAGGCTGGTATCAGTATAGGTCTCCGTATCAATCCCCAATGTTCAACTCAGGGTGACCACGCGCTCTATGACCCTTGTGCACCTGGCTCCCGTTTTGGAGTAACTTCAGACAAGATACCGAGTGATTTGCTGGATTTGGTGGATGGTCTTCATTTTCACACCCTTTGCGAGCAGGGAGCAGATGATTTAGAGACAACTTTGAATGCAGTAGAAGAGCAATTTGGAGCCTATTTGCATCAGGTCAAATGGCTCAATATGGGGGGCGGACACCACATCACAAGAGAGGACTATGATGTAGATTTGCTGATTTCTGAGATCAAGCGTATCCGAGAAACTTACAATCTTGAAATCTATATCGAGCCTGGTGAAGCCATTGCGCTCAATGCAGGTTATCTAGCAACTGAAGTATTGGATATTGTCGAGAACGATATGGAAATCTTGGTTTTAGATGCCTCCGCGACCTGCCATATGCCTGATGTGCTCGAAATGCCTTACCGACCACCATTGAGAGATGGCTACGAAGCGCAAGAAAAAGATTATACCTATAGACTATCTTCCAATACCTGCCTGACGGGTGATGTGATTGGCGATTATAGTTTTGAAAATCCAGTTGAGATTGGAGACAGACTTTATTTCGAAGATATGGCCATTTATTCCTTTGTTAAAAACAATACCTTCAATGGTATTGGGTTGCCAAGTCTCTATCTCATGGACGAGCAGGGTGACTGTAGCTTAGTCAAAGCCTTCGGCTACCAAGACTTTAAAGGGAGATTATCATGATAGAAACTCCGAAAAAAGCAGGCTATCGTATGCCTGCAGAATATGAATCCCATCATGGTACCCTCATGATATGGCCAACTCGACCAGGTTCATGGCCCTTTCAAGGAAAGGCTGCCAAAAGAGCTTTCAGCCAGATCATTAAGACTATAGCAGAAGGGGAAAGAGTCTATCTTTTGGTAGAGCAAGATTATCTATCTGAAGCCCAATCTTATCTTGGAGACAAGGTTGTTTATTTAGACATTCCCACCAATGATGCCTGGGCGCGTGATACAGGTCCGACTATTCTCCTTAATGATAAAAGGGAAAAGTTGGCAGTAGACTGGTCTTTCAATGCTTGGGGTGGTGCTGTTGATGGTCTCTACCAAGACTATGAAGATGATGACCAAGTAGCCAGTCGTTTTGCTGAGGCCTTGGAAATGCCTGTTTACGATGCCAAACCTTTTGTACTGGAAGGCGGAGCCATTCATAGCGATGGTCAAGGAACCATTCTCGTGACTGAAAGTTGCTTGCTTAGTCCTGGTCGCAATCCTCATCTGACTAAAGAGGAAATTAAGAATACCTTATTAGAGAGCCTTGGCGCTGAAAAAGTTATTTGGCTTCCTTATGGTATTTATCAGGACGAAACCAATGAACACGTTGACAACGTTGCAGCCTTTGTTGGTCCTGCAGAACTTGTCTTGGCTTGGACAGACGACAAAAGCGATCCTCAGTATGCCATGTCAAAAGCAGATCTCGAACTATTAGAGCAAGAAACAGATGCAAAAGGTCGTCACTTCACCATTCATAAGCTTCCTATCCCAGCTATTCGTCAGGTTGTAACCGAAGAGGATTTGTCAGGCTACATCTATGAAGAAGGAGAAGAAGAGCGGTACGCAGGTGAACGACTAGCAGCTTCCTACGTAAACTTTTATATCGCTAACAAGGCAGTCCTTGTTCCCCAGTTTCAAGATGTCAATGACCAAGTAGCCTTAGATATTCTCAGTAAGTGTTTCCCAGACCGTAAAGTTGTCGGAATTCCAGCCAGAGATATTCTTTTAGGTGGTGGCAATATCCACTGTATCACCCAACAAATCCCAGAATAGGAGAAAAAGATGAGAAATGTAAGAGTTGCAGCCATTCAGATGCAATGTGCCAAGGATGTGGCAACAAATATCCAAACCGCAGAGCGTTTAGTACGTCAGGCTTCAGAAAAAGGCGCACAAATTATTCTCTTGCCCGAGTTGTTTGAACGTCCCTATTTCTGTCAGGAACGTCAGTATGACTACTACCAGCATGCCCAGTCGGTGACAGACAATACAGCTATTCAGCATTTTAAAACCATTGCCAAGGAGCTAAAGGTCGTTTTACCAATCAGTTTCTATGAAAAAGATGGCAATGTCTTGTATAACTCTATTGCCGTTATTGATGCAGATGGGGAAGTGCTGGGCGTTTATCGGAAAACCCACATACCAGATGATCATTATTATCAAGAAAAGTTTTATTTCACACCTGGTAACACTGGTTTCAAGGTCTGGGATACTCGCTATGCCAAGATTGGGATCGGTATCTGTTGGGATCAATGGTTCCCTGAAACAGCGCGCTGTCTTGCGTTAAATGGTGCTGAATTGCTCTTTTATCCAACTGCTATTGGCTCTGAGCCTATCCTAGATACGGACAGTTGTGGTCATTGGCAACGTACCATGCAAGGACACGCAGCAGCAAATATTGTCCCAGTTATTGCAGCCAATCGTTATGGTTTGGAGGAAGTCACTCCTAGTGAGGAAAATGGTGGACAGAGTTCCAGTCTTGACTTCTACGGTTCATCCTTTATGACGGATGAAACAGGAGCTATTCTTGAGCGAGCTGAAAGACAAGGTGAAGCTGTTCTGTTAGCTACTTATGACCTAGATAAGGGAGCAAGTGAACGCCTAAACTGGGGCTTGTTTCGAGATAGAAGACCCGAAATGTATCAACGAATTACGGACTAGTAGGAGAGAAATGAGAGATTCATTCTGCTAGATTAACTTCTTATTTTCAACTATAAGGATACTATGTTGTCTAGTAAGTGGATTTTATATTTTAACCCTCTAAGGCTTTCTCGCGCTTTGATGCGAGGAGCTTTTCTGTTTAAGCTTTATCAATAAAACATGCTATAATAGTTGCAGAAAGGTTGGTATTTATGGCTAGGATATTGGTTATTGAAGACAATAGTGACATTCAAGAGATTTTGCGAACACTTCTTACTGAGGAGCATGAGGTGATTCAAGCCTTTTCTGGTACAGAAGGAATCATGCGTTTTGACCAAGGTGGGATTGACCTCATTTTGCTAGATATCATGCTTCCTGGGAAAAATGGGGATCAGGTTTTAAAAGCCATCAGGGAACAAAGTCAAACTCCAGTCATTATGCTAACAGCTTTGAGCGATAAGAAGTTAATCAGTCAATACCTCTTAGACGGTGCCAATGATTACATAGTCAAACCTTTTGATTTGGACGAAGTCTTTGCAAGAGTTACTGTTCAGTTACGTCAAAGTGCAGAAAAACAGCCTGCAGAAATTGTAAAAACTGAAAATCTGCCACAAAACTTGAAAAATATCCAGTTTGATGCCGAAAGTTTTGAAATCAAAAATAGTCAGGAAACGATTCGTCTTGCTAAGAAAGAATGCTTGATTCTCCAAACTCTCCTCAAACATCCTAAGAAAATTTTCACCAAGGAAGAACTTTATGAATTGGTCTGGGAGGATAGCTACCTACCTGGAGATAATACTCTCAATACGCATTTGAGTAATCTTCGAAAAAAATTAAACCAGCTTGACCCAAATCAAGAATATATTGAAACCATCTGGGGAGTTGGGGTAAGATTAAAAGGAGACAAGCAATGACCTACATGATAATTTTTGTCCTACTAGTACTCCTAATTATTTTATCGATTGCATTGATTCGCTACCATCTAGCACTTAAAAACTTGAGTCAACAGATTGAAGACAAGATTCTCACAGGTAGTATGAAAAGAGTCGGAGTCAGCATTTTTTCCAAACATTTTTTACATCTCTACCAGCAAATTGAAAATCTATTTCAGGAAGTAGAACAATCTCGATTGGTGATGAAAAGGGAAAAACAGACTCTGGATATGGCCATCAGCAATATCGCCCATGATATTCGAACACCTTTGACTATCGCTTCAGGTTACACCCAACAATTGATAAAGTCTCCTGAAAACAAAGCAGAAACCTTACAAAAAATCGCCCAGCATCTTGATTTAGTTTCCAAACGTTTGGAGGCTCTCCTAGAATACCGTCGTTTGATGGAAGGAGCTGTCAAACCGAAACTGGAAGAAGTGGACCTTTCAGCTTTTATCACCAAAAAAACTCTGACTTATTATGATGTTTTTCAGGCGGCAAATATCACGCTTGATTTTAAGGTTGAAGCTGGTTTAAAAATGATGACTGATGAAGACTTACTGGATCGAATTTTACAAAATCTGCTTGGGAATGTCCTCAAACATGGCAAGGAAGAAGCGCGTCTGTCTTTGCGAAAAGAAAAGGAACAGCTTGTCTTAGAGATTGCAAACCTTGTTAAACAGCCCATCAAAAAAATAGAAAATCTCAGCAACCGTTTTTATTCTGAAAATCTATCAGACACCGAAGAATCCTCTGGTTTAGGCCTTTATATTACTGAAGAATTATGTCATCTTCTCGGTGCAGAGATGAAACTAAGCACAGATGGGCAGTGGTTATCGGTTTTTATTCACTTTTAACGAAATAAACCTCCTCTGTAGGCTAGAGGAGGTCATTTTTTATAAACTTTTCTTTTTGAAAACTGCCAGTCCACTTAGATTAAAAATTACAATAACAGCTAAGGTAACTATAAGTGTATAGAAAATGGATTCACTATTAGCAGTCATAGCATAGAAAAACTGCAATGATAAATATGGCAAAATTTTGATACTTGGGAAGATGAGCATTGGCATAGAAAGGATGATAGAGCTAATCAGATATCCAATAAATACTGCAAGATAAGAATGACTAACATAGAGGATGAAGGAAACAATGGAAAGCCAAGCAAGGAGGCAAAGGAATTGAAGGAAAATGGTTACCAGTAGATTGCCAATAAAGCCATCAGGCATAGTTCCAAATCCATTTAAGATTGTTGCTGGAATAAAGGCAATCACAAGGCTGATGATGACTTGTAAAAGTGCAATACAAGCCAATACAAAGGCTTTCGCTAGAAAAAACTCGGTACGAGAGACACCCACTGTTAAATTATTTTTATAGAGTTTGCCGATTAAATCAACTCCAAGAACGAGGCAGGCTAGGATGATGCAGAGAAAAACGAGGTTTGAACCTTGACTAGATGCGTTGATCAGGGCTTGTACACCGTCCCAACCATGGGTTGGAATGTCTGGCTCTTCTGTCTGGATTGCCATTAGATGGCCAGTAGCTCCAAAAATAGCCCCCATTAACATGAGTACAAAGAGAATGAATTCTGTAATCCAGAATCCTTTGGAGCGGAAAAGACGGTAAAAATCTGCTTGAATGGTATGTATCATGATTTTCCTCCTATTGGACCAATTGAGTGAAGTATTCTTCTAGGTTTTGACGGGCATAGTAAATCTCGTCAATGGCGACATCTGCCAAGGTTAATTCCTTAAGAATCTGTTTGACATCTTGTTCCTGACCAAAGATGTGAATTTCATTTTCTGGATTAACAACCTTGAACTGGAGCTGGATTTGTTCTTTTAATACTTGACAAGCTTTCTCTTGGTCAGCTGTCTTAAGGACAATATAATCCTCACTTAGTGTTTCAAATTCAGCTTTGCTGATTTCACGGATAATCTTGCCTTGATCTAAAATACCAAAGCGATTTGCTACGAGATAGAGTTCTGACAAGATATGGCTAGAGATGAGAATGGTGATCCCTTTTTCTTGATTGAGCCGTTGAATCATGAGGCGAAATTCTTTGATACCTATTGGGTCGAGACCGTTGATAGGTTCATCTAGGATCAGGAAGTCTGGTTTGGATAGGAGGGCAATGGCAATACCAAGTCTTTGTTTCATTCCTAGCGAGAAATCACGAAAGACTTTCTTACCTGTATCTGGCAAACCTACATAGTCCAGCGTTTCTCGAATGACTTGATCAGCATTTGGAATATGACGAATCATACAGTAATATTTCAGGTTTTGATAGGCTGTTAAGTGATTATGAGCTACAGGTGATTCGATCACTGAACCTACTCGAGATAGAGCCTTGCTCCATTCATTTTCCGAATGGCTAGAGAAGAGGGAAACAGTTCCTTTATCCGCAAACAGTAGCTGCGTAATGATTTTTATCAAGGTGGTTTTCCCAGCTCCGTTTTTCCCGATAAGTCCATAAATATCTCCCTCTCTTATCGTTAGATGAAGATCCTGAAGGATAGCTTGTTTGTCGAAGTTTTTGGACAATCCATGAATGTCAAGTACTGTTTTCATGATTCTCTCCTTTTGATTTATTTTGTTAACTTTAGTATAAAGTATAGAAATCAAAGAAAGCTCAAGCATTTCTAAAGAGTTTCTAAAGTTTTAGGAATTCTTAAATATCAAAACCCAGTTGGTATGAACTGGGCTTCTTTACTATAAAATATATTTCTCAATGGCACGCGCAACGCCGCCTTCTTCGTTGCTGGCTGTAACGGCATCCGCAAGAGATTTGACATAATCGCTGGCATTTCCCATTGCAATGCCAAGTCCTGCAAACTGGAGCATTTCGATATCATTATTAGCATCGCCCATAGCCATTATTTCTGATGGCTCGATATTCAAAATCTCTGCTAGTCGAGAAAGAGCGGTAGCCTTTGTCGTACCAAGTGGCATAGCTTCATAAATGACAGGCTGCGAACGAACACCGCTAAATCGTTGGCAGAGTTCTGTAGCAAAACGCTCTTCAAAATCGTCTGTTTGGCTCTCTGTCCCCAAAAACATCCCTTGGAACATACGGTACTTACCACTGGTAGCTTCCTCAAGGGAAATTTCAGTCAGGTCTGAGAAGACTAGCTCGGCATCATTTTGAATGATTTCATTAGGCTTACCACCGAGGACAAAATAATGCTCCTCATCAAAAAGAGTCAACTGAACATCACTTTTTTCAGCTAGGTCATAGAGGTACTCGATGTCTGCTGGACTGAGTTCTTGCCAATCAACCAGACTCCAATCACTTGTCTGGTGAGTTGAGCAACCGTTGTTAACAATTACATACTCATTCTGGAGGTCAAGCCCCAGTTTTTGATAGTAGGGGAGGACACCGAAAAGCGGGCGACCTGTACAGAGAACCAGTTTGACACCTTTTTCAATAGCTTGATGAATAGCAGTAATGTGAGCTTGTGGGATTTCCTTGGCTTCATTGAGGAGAGTTCCGTCCATATCCAAGGCTAGTAGTTTAATCATAAGACTTCCTTCTTTATCTTTTGGTATTATTATAGCATATTTTGGAGAAGAAATTTATAAAAGACTTTGGACTAATTGATTTTACAGTTTAGGATGTTTTGATAACAATTCATGACTTGAAGAGGATATTTCGCTAATATATGCTATACTAAACTTGTTATACAGTTAAGTAAACAATTATATTCAATAATCTAGTCAAGGAAAACAGATAATTTAATATGAAAAAACGGATTATTCAAATTTTACTAGCATTATCCTTAATTTTTTACAAATCAACTTGGTTTTGGGGAATTTTCAATCACCTCGCAAAGCCTTATCTACCAGCAAGTCGTGAATTTTTTCAGATTCTGCTTTTGATGGAGAGTGGTGTTCTTTTGTCAGCAGTCATCTATCTACTAGTTTTTGCAGGAAAGCAAACTTTTCATTTCAAGTGGCAGTTGAGGTACTTTATCTACCTTTTACTGGGCTACATCATTTTGTATATGTCGGACTTCCTCTTGACTTATTTCATACCCTCGTCTTCAAATCAAATTTCTTTGAATGAAACGGTAGAAATGATGGGGAGACAGGAGTACCCTTATTTCTTGCTCATCGTTTGCTTCATCGGCCCTATTGCTGAGGAGTTGATTTATCGCGGTGTGCTTATGACAACCTTTTTCAAAAACTCGCCTTGGTACGGAGATGTCTTGCTTTCTGCTATTATTTTCGGTTATATTCATATCAATTTTGCTTTAACTCCTCTTGCTTTTTTCATTTATGCTAGTGGAGGTCTTATTTTGGCTCTATTGTATCACATGACAAAAAGTCTCTACTATCCAATACTAGTTCATATTCTCATCAATATCACTGCCTTCTGGAATGTGTGGTTACTCCTATTTTCAGGAAGTTAGCTTACTAAAACAATGTCGGAATTTTCCGGCATTTTCTTTTCAACGGATGAACAAGAACTGATTATTTTCAGACTTGGCTGGCTAATCATGGTATAATAAAAGGTAATGAAAAATTCCAATGAGGCAGAGATGAAATTACTTTATACTGATATTCGGACTTCTTTGACTGAAATTCTAACCAGAGAGGCGGAAGAGCTAGTTGCTGCTGGCAAGCGGGTCTTCTACATCGCTCCCAACTCTCTTTCTTTTGAAAAGGAACGCGCCGTGCTGGAATGCTTGTCCCAGCAGGCTTCTTTTGCGATTACCGTCACGCGCTTTGCGCAAATGGCTCGTTACCTGATCTTGAATGACTTGCCTGCCAAGACCAGTCTAGATGACATCGGTCTTGGGATGGCCTTTTACAAATGCCTTGCCGAACTTGATCCTAAGGATTTACGTGTTTATGGGGCTATCAAGCAGGACCCTCAATTTATCCAGCAGTTGATTGATCTTTACCACGAGATGACGACTGCTCAAATGAGTTTTTTGGACTTGGAGAGTTTGACGGATGAGGACAAGAGGGCCGATTTACTCTTGATTTTTGAGAAGGTAACGGCTTATCTCAATCAAGGTCAGTTGGCTCAGGGAAGTCAATTGTCCCATTTGATTGAGGCTATTGAGAATGACAAAGTTAGTAGTGATTTTACTCAAATCGCCTTGGTTATTGATGGATTTACTCGTTTTTCTGCTGAGGAAGAGCGGATTGTGGATTTACTTTACGGCAAGGGTGTTGAGATTGTCATTGGGTCTTATGCTAGTAAGAAAGCTTATACCAGTCCATTCGCTGAAGGCAATCTCTACCAAGCCAGTGTGGAGTTTCTCCATCATCTAGCCTCTAAATACCAAACACCTGCTCAGGATTATTCTCAAACTCATGAGCAGATGGATAGTTTTGACAAGGCCTCTCGTTTGCTAGAGTCTTCTTATGACTTTACAGAGCTCACTTTGGATGTCGATGAGAAGGATCGTGAAAACTTACAAATCTGGTCTTGTTTGACACAAAAGGAGGAGTTGGAGCTAGTAGCCCGTAGCATTCGTCAGAAATTACATGAGAACTCAGACCTGAGCTACAAGCATTTTCGTATTCTCTTGGGGGATGTGGCTTCTTATCAGTTATCTCTCAAAACTATTTTTGACCAGTATCAGATTCCTTTTTATCTTGGTAGAAGCGAAGCTATGGCCCACCACCCTTTGACACAGTTTGTCGAATCTATTTTAGCTTTAAAACGCTATCGTTTCCGTCAGGAGGATTTGATTAACCTCCTCAGAACAGGTTTGTATACCGACCTTAGTCAGGCTGATATTGATGCTTTTGAGCAATATATCCGCTATCTTGGTATCAATGGCTTGCCAGCCTTTCAGCAAACCTTTACCAAATCTCACCATGGAAAATTTGATTTAGGGCGTTTGAATGCCCTTCGTTTGAGAGTTTTGGCTCCTCTTGAAACCCTGTTTGCCAGCCGAAAACAAAAGGCTGAAAATCTCTTGCAAAAGTGGAACTCTTTTCTAAAAGAAGGAGCTGTGACCAAGCAGTTACAAGATTTGACAGCTACTATGGAAACTCTTGAACAGGAAAGACAGGCTGAAGTTTGGAAGGCTTTCTGTCATGTTTTAGAACAATTCGCGACCGTTTTTGCTGGTTCACAGGTTAGTCTAGAGGACTTCCTAGCCTTGCTCCATTCTGGAATGAGTCTATCTCAATACCGTACTATTCCAGCAACAGTGGACACTGTCCTGGTGCAGAGTTACGATTTGATTGCACCACTGACTGCTGACTTTGTATACGCCATTGGGCTAACTCAGGATAATTTACCAAAAATTGCGCAAAACACCAGTCTTTTGACAGGCGAAGAAAGACAAAGCTTAAATCAAGCGACAGAGGAAGGGGCACAATTGCTGATTGCCAGCAGTGAAAACCTCAAGAAAAATCGCTATACCATGCTTTCCTTGGTCAATTCTGCTCGTAAAGAGTTAGTTTTATCGGCTCCAAGCCTTTTTAATGAAAGTGAAAGTAAAGAATCTGCCTATCTTCAAGAGTTGGTCCATTTTGGATTTAGGCGGAGAGAGAGAAGGATGAATCACAAAGGGCTATCTAAGGAAGACATGGGGTCATATCACAGTCTTTTGTCCAGTCTGGTTGCCTATCACCAGCAGGGCGAGACGAGTGATACTGAGCAAGATTTGACCTTTATCAAGGTTCTGGCGCGTGTCATGGGTAAAAAACTAGACCAGCAAGGTCTGGAAAATCCAGCCCTCCCAACCAGCCCAAGCAGTAAACCCTTAGCAAAGGACACCTTACAGGCTCTCTATCCTGCTGAACAGGAATTTTACCTGTCTACCTCTGGTTTGACGGAGTTTTACCGGAACCAATACAGTTATTTCCTCCGCTACGTTTTAGGCTTGCAAGAGGAATTACGTCTACGTCCTGATGCCCGTAGTCACGGAAATTTCTTGCACCGCATTTTTGAACGTGCCTTGCAGTTGCCTGATGAAGATTCCTTTGACAACCGTCTAGAACAAGCTATTCAAGAAACCAGTCAAGAACGCGAATTTGAGGCTATTTATCAGGAAAGTTTGGAAGCCCAGTTTACAAAGGAAGTTTTGCTTGATGTTGCACGGACGACTGGACATATTCTCCGCCATAATCCAGCTATTGAAACCATCAAAGAAGAGGCGAATTTCGGTGGAAAAGAGCAGGCCTTTATTCAATTGGACAATGGTCGCAGTGTCTTTGTACGAGGTAAGGTGGACCGGATTGACCGTTTGAAAGCTGATGGATCGATAGGAGTAGTAGACTACAAATCCAGTCTGACCCAGTTCCAGTTTCCTCATTTCTTTAATGGGCTCAATTCCCAGTTACCAACCTATCTAGCTGCCTTAAAAAGAGAAGGGGAGCAGAACTTTTTTGGTGCCATGTACTTGGAAATGGCTGAGCCTGTCCAATCTTTGATGGCCGTTAAAAGTCTGGCAGGTGCAATAGTAGAAGCTAGCAAGTCAATGAAATACCAAGGCCTCTTTTTAGAAAAAGAAAGCAGTCATTTGGGCGAATTTTACAATAAAAACAAGGCCAATCAGCTGACGGATGAGGAATTTCAGCTCCTACTGGACTACAATGCCCATCTTTACAAGAAAGCAGCTGAGAAAATTTTAGAAGGTCAGTTCGCCATTAACCCTTATACTGAAAATGGCAGAAGTATTGCACCATATGTCCAGCAACACCAAGCCATCACTGGATTTGAAGCCAATTACCACTTGGGCCAAGCACGTTTCCTAGAAAAGTTGAACTTAGCTGACGGCAAGCGTCTGGTCGGAGAAAAACTCAAGCAAGCTTGGTTTGAAAAAATAAGAGAGGAGTTGAATCGATGAAGCCTATTCCCTTTTTAACTGAGGAGGAGATTCAAAAACTGCAAGAAGTAGAAGCAAATTCGAGCAAGGAACAAAAGAAAACTGCCGAGCAAATCGAAGCCATCTACACTTCTGGTCAAAATATCCTTGTCTCAGCGTCGGCTGGTTCTGGTAAAACCTTTGTCATGGCCGAGCGTATTCTGGACCAGTTAGCGCGTGGTGTGGAAATCAGTCAACTCTTTATTTCAACCTTCACGGTTAAGGCTGCGACTGAACTTAAAGAACGTTTGGAGAAAAAAATCAGCCAACAAATCCAAGAAAGCGATGACGTTGACCTCAAACAACACTTGGGTCGCCAGTTGGCAGATTTACCCAACGCAGCCATTGGAACCATGGACTCCTTCACACAAAAATTCCTCAGCAAACACGGTTATCTACTTGATATTGCGCCTAATTTCCGTATTTTACAAAACCAGAGCGAGCAACTCCTTCTAAAAAATGAAGTCTTTCATGAGGTATTTGAAGCCCATTACCAAGGTAAACAGAAAAAGAAGTTTAGCCATTTGCTGAAAAATTTTGCAGGGCGTGGAAAGGATGAACGGGGGCTGCGCCAGCAAGTTTACAAAATTTATGACTTCCTCCAATCCACCAGCAATCCTCAAAAGTGGCTGAGTGAATCTTTCTTAAAAGGCTTTGAGAAAGCTGATTTTACGAATGAAAAAGAAAAACTGACTGAGCAAATCCAGCAAGCCCTTTGGGATTTGGAAAGCTTTTTCCGTTATCATCTGGATAATGATGCCAAGGAGTTTCCAAAGGCTACTTATTTAGAAAATGTTCAGTTGATTCTGGATGAAATTGCTTCCTTAAATCAAGAGTCCGATAGTCAGGCTTATCAAACGGTGCTTGCGCGTGTTGTCGCAATTTCGAAAGAGAAAAACGGCCGGGCCCTGACTAATGCCAGTCGTAAGGCTGATTTGAAGCCACTGGCCGATGCCTACAACGAAGAGAGAAAGACCCAGTTTGCTAAACTAGGACAATTATCAGACCAGATAACGATTCTCGACTATCAAGAACGTTATCATGGAGATACATGGGAACTAGCTAAAACCTTCCAAGCCTTCATGAGTGATTTTGTGGAAGCGTATCGTCAGCGTAAACGTCAGGAAAATGCCTTTGAATTCGCTGATATTAGCCATTACACCATTGAGATTTTAGAGAATTTCCCGCAAGTTCGTGAGGCTTATCAGGAGCGCTTCCATGAAGTCATGGTCGATGAGTATCAGGATACCAACCATATTCAAGAACGGATGTTGGAATTACTTTCTAATGGCCACAACCGCTTTATGGTGGGAGATATCAAGCAGTCTATCTATCGTTTCCGTCAGGCAGATTCGCAGATTTTTAATGAAAAGTTCCAACGCTATGCGCAAGATTCCCAAGAAGGAAAGCTGATTCTCCTCAAGGAAAATTTCCGTAGCAGTTCAGAAGTTCTGTCAGTAACCAATGATGTTTTTGAACGTCTCATGGACCAAGAGGTCGGCGAAATCAACTATGATAACATGCACCAACTTGTTTTTGCCAATACCAAACTAACTCCTAATCCAGAAAACAAGGCAGAATTTCTCCTCTACGATAAGGACGATACAGGTGAGGAAGAAGAGAATCAAGAAGAAACGAACTTAACTGGCGAGATGCGGCTAGTCATCAAGGAAATACTTAAACTTCATCAAGAAAAAGGTGTTGCCTTTAAAGAAATTGCCCTTCTGACCTCCAGCCGCAGTCGTAATGACCAGATTCTTCTCGCCCTGTCCGAGTACGGGATTCCCGTTAAAGCCGACGGAGAGCAAAACAATTATCTCCAATCCCTAGAAGTGCAAGTCATGTTAGACGCCCTTCGTGTCATTCACAATCCCCTGCAAGACTATGCCTTGGTTGCCCTTATGAAGTCTCCAATGTTTGGTTTTGATGAGGATGAGTTAGCACGTTTGTCCCTTCAGAAAGCAGAGGATAAAGTCCAAGAAAATCTATATGAGAAACTGATCAATGCTCAAAAACTGACAAGCAGCCAAAAAGGATTGATTCACACAGCTCTAGCTGAGAAACTAAACCAATTCATGGATGTCCTAGCTTCTTGGCGCCTGTATGCCAAAACCCACTCCCTCTATGACTTGATTTGGAAGATTTACAACGACCGTTTTTATTATGACTATGTTGGAGCCTTGCCAAATGGGCCTGCTAGACAGGCCAATCTCTATGCCCTAGCTCTGCGTGCTGATCAATTTGAAAAGAGCAATTTCAAGGGCTTGTCGCGTTTTATTCGTATGATTGACCAAGTTTTAGAAGCCCAGCACGATTTGGCAAGCGTAGCTGTCGCACCGCCAAAAGATGCAGTAGAGCTCATGACCATTCACAAGAGTAAAGGACTGGAGTTCCCTTACGTTTTTATCCTCAATATGGATCAGGACTTCAATAAGCAAGACAGCATGTCAGAAGTCATTCTCAGCCGTAAAAATGGACTAGGTGTCAAATATATTGCCAAAATGGAGACAGGAGCAGTGGAAGCTCATTATCCTAAAACCATCAAACTCTCCATTCCTAGCCTAACTTATATACAGAATGAAGAGGAATTACAGCTGGCAAGCTATTCTGAGCAGATGCGCCTTCTGTATGTTGCCATGACACGGGCTGAGAAAAAGCTTTATCTTGTCGGCAAGGGTTCGCGTGAAAAGCTGGAATCCAAGGAATACCCAGCAACCAAAAATGGGAAACTAAATAGCAATACTAGACTGCAAGCCAAGAATTTCCAAGATTGGCTTTGGGCTATTAGCAAAGTGTTTGCCAAGGACAATCTCAACTTTAGCTATCGTTTTGTTGGCGAAGACCAGTTGACTAGAGAAGCTATCGGAGAGTTGGAAAACAAGAGCCCTCTACAAGATAGCTCTCAAGCAGACAACCGCCAGTCTGAAACCATCAAAGAAGCTCTGGAAATGCTGAAAGAGGTGGAAGTCTATAATACTCTTCATCGCGCAGCTATTGAATTGCCAAGTGTTCAAACCCCAAGTCAAATCAAGAAATTCTACGAACCTGTCATGGATATGGAAGGTGTTGAGATTGCAGGTCAAGGCCAGTCAGTAGACAAGAAAATCAGCTTTGATTTGCCAGATTTTTCAAGCAAAGAAAAGGTAACAGGAGTGGAGATTGGTAGTGCTACCCACGAACTCATGCAGAGAATTGATCTCAGCCAGCGCCCAACTCTTGCTAGCCTGACAGAAACTCTCAAACAAGTTCAAACCAGCCCAGCTGTCAGAGACAAGATTAATCTTGCGAAAATCCTTGCTTTCTTTGACACAGCACTCGGTCAGGAAATTCTAGCGAATACCGACCATCTCTATCGCGAGCAACCTTTCTCCATGCTCAAACGAGATCAAAAGAGTCAGGAAGACTTCGTTGTCCGTGGTATCCTTGATGGCTATCTGCTTTATGAGGATAAAATCGTTCTTTTCGACTATAAGACAGACCACTATGATGAACCAAGTCAACTCATAGCTCGCTATTGTGGTCAGTTAGCCCTATACGGAGAGGCTTTATCTCGAGCCTATTCGATTGAAAATATTGAAAAATACTTGATTTTACTCGGTAAAGATGAGGTTCAAGTTGTAAAAGTATAATCTAGAAAGGAGACCTCATGACACTTCCAGTTAGAAAATCCCTGCACGATGCGGTTTTACAGGCTTCAAAAGCGGATACTTGGGAACAAGCTACCAAGGAATGGAATGAAGTTTCCTTGATTTTTAACGGTATCGGCCGTAGCAATTGCGTCTGTGGAAATGCTATCAAATACGCTTATGAACTCTTTAACGGTGTCACAGGTCAACGCCTCTTTCCAATCGGTAGCGATTGTGTTCGTCATTTTCATCGATTAAGCCTTGACCAGCAACTAGAAGAGGAAGAAAAATTACTCAGAAAGGTTGAAAATCTGACCAGAAAAGCCCAGAAAAAGGAAAAAATCAAGGTCAATAAAAGTGACTTTGATGAGCGACTTCTAAAATGGCTCTGGGAAAAAGGTGTTTTCAAACCTAATCGCGGCAATCAATTTGCACCTGAGAGAGACTACCAGCTTTTCCTAGAAGTCTTTCAGGGAGGAAGTTGGACCAAGGCAGAGCCTAAGAAGAAGGCTCGGATGGAAGAAGTCCTTGAAAAGTGTATCAAACCCTTTTTACTTGGCAAACCGGATGACCAACTCTACCTTGTCAAGCTAGGCAAGGAGAAAATTGACTACGAGCAAGAACTCCGCATCCAGGCAGAGAAAGAGCGCAAGAAGAGGGATAAAATTGCCAAACAATATGCAGACAATCTAGTCCTAGCCATGGGCCCAGCGGAGCGTGCTTATCAGGATTACTTTGGCTTTACAGAAACCCTAACCCAAGAAGAACGCAAGTGGGAGAAAATTCTTTTTGGTAAAAATCGAACAGAACGGGCTATCAAGGCCAAACAATACCAAAAAGAGTTGGAAAAAGACCAACGAATAGCCAGTCAGGATCCAATTGAAAGAAAACAGAAGCAGACCTGGCTCCTCAATTCCTATTTCCGTGAGCTTCCTGAAGAAAAAGCTCGATTTGCTCGCCTCTTATTAGAATATCGAAAAAGTGGAGAAGTTCCCTTTTCAACTGAATATCTGTCAGATCATCTGCTCGACTTTTTCTATAAAATGAAAGCCTTTGAGTTTGAAATCGCACCAGAACAAGTTCGATATTTTCTAAAAGAAAGCCTCCAGGCAGACATTCTCTCCTCAGCACAAGAAAGCTGGATAGAAGGAATTCTCCTCAACTGCCTCAAACCATTTTTAGAACGATTATTGATATAAGTAACACCTACCGTGGGAATGCCATGGTAGGTGTTGTTTTTTAAATAGTCAGTATCATTCTCTACAGATTTAATAGAAAAAAGAATTTACTTATGCATATATTTTTTATTATGCTAGATAACTTTTAAAATCTTATGAGAGTTTAAATTATGACTAGCTTAATTTAAGGTTTCGTAGTATAATTACATTAGGAAAAAACTGTATAAACCAATATTTATAAGTTGTTCGAAATACATATATCAATGTAAAGTTATTTATTACAGTAACTAAAACTATATTATATAAGGAAATATTACATGATTGATATCCACTCTCACATTATTTTTGGTGTAGATGATGGACCAAGCACAATTGAAGAAAGCCTAGCTCTTCTGAAAGAAGCTTTCTCGCAGGGAGTTTGTACGATTGTATCCACTTCACATCGTAGAAAACATATGTTTGAAACTCCAGAAGATACAATTATGACCAACTTTAAAGAGGTTCAATCACTTGCTAAGAAAGAACTGCCTGACTTAACTCTTTTATATGGAGCAGAAATCTTCTACACCCAAGATATTCTTGAAAAGCTGGAACGTAAACAAATTCCTACTCTGAATGATACACAATATGCTTTAATCGAATTCAGCCCGACCACCCCCTATTGGGAAATCCGTAATGCAGTAAGTAAAGTTTTATTGTTAGGTATTAGACCTGTCATTGCCCATATTGAACGCTATGCTGAACTAGAAAAAAATGAAAAAAGAGTTAAAGAGCTGATAGATATGGGATGTTATACTCAAATAAATAGTTCTAGTGTTCTTAAGCCCAAAATATTTGGTGATAAGTATCGCGTATTCAAAAAAAGAGCTCAATATTTTCTTGCCCATAATCTAGTTCACTGTGTGGCTAGCGATATGCATAATTTAAGCTCAAGACCGCCATATATGGAGCAAGCATTTGACACGATTAGTCATCAGTATGGAAGGGAAAGAGCAGAAGAATTATTTTTAGTAAATCCTAAGTTGATAATATCGAACAAAAATACTAAAAAAACAATTATTATTTGATTTCTCCAGTTTTAGTTTGAGATTTCTCTCATTTTATGGTATATTAAAATCCAATTTATACATAACGAATATATATATTTATAATAATCCTCTATTTTAACCTTGGTTAATATATATATATGCAAATAGATACACACTAATATATGTGTATTGTTCAGGAGGAAGATGATGATTTATAGAAGATCCAAGAGAATGGTAGAACTTCTTATTTCTATATTTTTATTAATTTTAATAATCCCCATTTGTCTCATTGCTTGTATTTTTATTGTTATAGAATCAAGTGGCAATCCCATTTACATACAAGAACGAGTTGGATTGAATGGACGAAAATTTATGATGTATAAACTCCGTTCCATGTATTTGGATGCAGAGAAAAATGGTCATCAATGGGCAAGTAAAAATGATAAACGAATTACCAAAGTTGGACGGTTTATACGAAGAACCAGAATTGATGAATTTCCACAAATTATCAATATTATTAAAGGGGAAATGTCAATTATCGGGCCTCGACCAGAAAGACCGGAGTTTGTTAACGAATTTTTAAAATATATCCCTGATTTTAATAAGCGATTAGCTGTTCGTCCAGGAATTACAGGATGGGCTCAAGTGAATGGTGGTTATGATTTGACTCCTAAAGAAAAATTAGGATATGATATATACTATATCAAACATGAAAGTATTAAATTAGATTTCCTCATTTTACTAAAAACAGCCAAAGTTATTTTTAATGGACATGGATTTAGATAATTCAGATAGGGAAGATAAGCAAAGGACAAAAATAAAAGATGAATATTTTTAATAAAAATGTTAATAGAGTTTTTTCTTTGATAAAAAGTAAACTACTATTTTTACTTCTATTTACTATAATAGGGACGACAGCAGTTGGTCTATATACCGTGTTTATCATTTCTCCTATATACAGCGTCTCCTCTAAGCTCATAATGAAAAATGCATCAACTCAAACAAATGGCCAGAATAATGATACACAAACGATTGAAGCGATAAACCTCTTTCAAAGACAAGCTAAAACTTATTTAGAAATAGCAGATCTTCCCCCTGTAAAAGATGAGACCAATAAAGCATTAAGCTTATCACCAGATGAAATTTCAAAAATCAAGTCTGTTAAATTAACGAATGACTCAGGATCTCAGTTGGTAACAGTAACAGTACGAGCGCTAGATCGAAACTTAGCAGAACGTTATATTAAAGAGTATGTCATTCAGTATAAAAAATTTACAGCAGATAGATTAGGGCGCGACAACTTGTCAGTTGTTACAGAAGCACTGGGAAGTGATTCTCCAGTTTATCCCGTTCTATGGAAGAATCTTCTTGTATCTATTCTAGTATTTTCTTTTGTAGGATTTAATGTTATTTTCATCAAATATGTATTGAGTGATTCGATTGATTCTTACGAAGACTTGGAAGAGTTAGTGGGAACACCTGTTCTTGGGATGATCCCTACTATAGAGAAAAAGAGGAAAGGTGACTAAGTTGCATATAGAAGTTATCCATAACAGTAAATCCATCGTAGCTGAGTCCTTTAGAACTTTAAGGAGTAATCTTCAGTTCTCAGAATTTGGAAAAAATATTAAAATCATTGTCGTTACAAGTGCCAACCCCAATGAAGGCAAGAGTGAAGTCAGTATCAATCTTGCTGCCTCTTTGGCCCAACAGGGGAAAAGAGTGATTATCATAGACGCGGATATGCGTAAACCAACTCAACATAAATTAACAGAGGTAAGTAATACCGAGGGTCTCAGCACCTTCTTATTAAAAAGATCTGGTGTTGATTCCATTAATCATTTAACGATAAATGATGTGAATTTAGATGTACTGACCTCAGGGCCTGTTCCGCCTAATCCATCTGAGATGTTAGCCAGTTCTTCTATGGAAGAAACACTCAAAGCATTTGAAGATTTTTATGACTATGTCATTATTGATACACCTCCCTTGCTAGCAGCAACTGATGCCCAAGTTTTAGCCAGTATTGCTGATGCCACCCTTCTGGTAGTAGACATCAAGAGCTCAAAACGGCGTCAAGTGGTAGAAGCAAAACGACGATTAGATCACGTAGGAGCTAGATTACTCGGAGTTGTAATGAATAAAATAGATTCACATAAAGACACCTATTATTACTATTATTAACTAACTATTTGAAAGGCAGGGGAGGAAAAATGACAATCTATCTTTTAATGTTCGTCTATATCTCTTTCCTGGCCTTTTTCTCATTAAAATATGAGGATAAAGAACAAGAGTTAAGAGGCTCTTTGTCAACTGTAGTGGGTTGAAGAAAAGCTAAGATCGAGAAAGGACACATTTCGTCCTTTCTTTTTTGATATTGAGAGCGATAAAAATCCGTTTTTTGAAGTTTTCAAAGTTCCGAAAACC